>JAUWBH010000009.1 GCA_030605085.1 Promethearchaeota archaeon
GAGGCATTCAATTTATCTTTTATCTTATTAACTAAAGCGAGGTTGACTTTTTGATCAACCGGGTTTAGTTTTACCTCACTATTGTCCAATTTCTCCTGACTTACTTTTATCATTTTAACCTTCTTTCCATTGGCCACCCTATGTCAAAGAGCATTCAACCTTTTTTTATTGACTTTTAGTTTCCTACAACCTTCGCATAATTGCTATGTTCTACATTTCCGTCTTTATCTACCTTTATACCTGAAACCAATCGGTTATCCACCCAAACATCTATTGATTGAAGAGATTCCACTTGACATGAAAGGGTCTTTGTGGAATTATTTGGATAAACTCCGTTTACATTCTTTTGTGCCTGAACGGTTATGTCTATATGCATTCTTTTACTCACCTCCTTTTATAAATCATCCACCCCAGAATTTTATTTGTGTATCCGCTATTAAATTTTTTCGTTGTATAGCCAATATCGCTGTCTCTTTTAGTGTGAGAGATTGTTCGAACCAACCTTCTTCCCAATAATACAACAAATCTGGCTCCTCACCTATACGTTCTACTAACATTGGAACACCTTTAAATCTATGTTTCATCCTTTCTACTTCCGCAGTAACTTTCCCGAACGACCTAAAAACTTTTGATCCGAATGTGTTATGATTTCCTCGATATATCATCTCACCATATTCGATTTTATACAAGTCCTCACCTCCTTTCATTATATAATATGCCCAATTAAAAACACCCTTTAGGAAACATCCTTTTAAATTTCTTATATTTCCAATACCACTCCGTACCTGCAGCAGCTCCATGTCGGTTATGTTTATCCTTTTGACCTTTATTAATGCACTCCCTACATTGACGCCATTTTTATATATAAGGGGTTATATATAAGGGGATTAAATTACAATCATCATGAACATAACCTAATACTATATCATCCGCCGCCTCATTTGTAAGGACCAATTTTTTTGTTGTTCTGGCTGTTTTTGATACCCTTTTTCCGCAGACAAAACATTGATCTTCACTATACATTACTTACTCACCTCCTTTCATTTTCGTTGTTTTATGTCCTACCTATTGAGGACGTAGCGACATCACCTACTATGACATAGGTGATATCTATTTTGCTTAAGGTTTTTTAAGTAGTCTTTTGACAAATTTACACCGTAACTCGACCAATTCTATTTTCTCTTTTATAATATCGAAATCTACCATTGCCTTATCAAGTTCCATCCCGGCTGCTTCCAGTGAGTTTTGGGCTAGTTTTATATTATCTTTCATACCTGCTATTACTTCCATCCTATCACCTCCCTTCATTGCTGGATATTTAACTATTTACCCTTGTTGTTCGTCAATGGCTCTGTGTACGGTGGCTCCTATCATTGGAATGTTATGGTCGTAACAACCATAACATATTATAATATCTTCCGGTACTACTTCAACTATTTCACCTGTTCTTGTGTCAGTAGCCGTTACTTTTATATTCATTCCATATTCTATTTCCCCTTTACATGCCTTACATATCATATTTATTCACCTCCTTCCTTTTTCGTTGTTCAATGTAAAAACATTTATCATTTTATGAACTATTAAATCCGGGTACTCGGTGAAAAATAACCGGTTTTTAGGGTCTAAATAGTCCATTTATTATCTTATTTTGGTTTATAAAATTTATCCTTTAATCTCAATTAATCTACCAAAAAATCTAGATTAAAATATTATATTATAATACCTTATCCAAATTCATAATTTATACATCAAAATGTTTATCCATATAATAGTCATGCAACCAATCCAAAATTACTTCACGACGAGCTAGGTCATTTACCCAATTATAGCACTTTTTACATCCTTCACAAGCCGAAACACCATTAACAATTATGGGTATAACATCATCGTCGGTCATTTTATCATAACATATAGGACATTGTCCTCTATCCATTTATCTCACCTCCTTTTATTATTTATTTACCAAAAAACAATCAACTTTTTTTATTGACTTTTTATTTATTATTATTAGGTCCATGATGGTAATGACATTTTAATTAATTTTCGTCTAACTTCATCTGGTACTTCAACCAACAACATATCAGATGTAATCCCATGTACTTCTGCACCGGTATTTATACAATTATCACAAACTTGGACGTCCTCAGTCAGTAGTTCGGTTGTCAATCCTGATGGTATATGTTCTGCGGTTACCTTAACTTTAACACCGGTCTCCCTATTATGACCACAAACGTTACATTGGAACATATATTTCACCTCCTTTCATTTTATATATACTTTGGACTTTGACTTTTCGACCAGTCCAATATAATAATTTATTATAATTATTAATAATTTAGTCCTTTATTTAAAATTATTGTCCAATTGACGTCCGGTCATTTTAATATTACCTAATTTTAATATATTTGTCCCTGGCATTATAACCGGTCGACTTGTATATTTTTTATTTGTCCCAATAAACCATGATCCTGGTAATTGGCTAATTCGCCCTGAACTTTCGATCTTAATCCGGGCTTTTTTAATTATTAATCTTTGGACCTCATTTAATCCATTATTATTAAATTTATAATCCATATACATAGTTTTTGGTCCTATTTTATTTTTAATTATATTATTTTTATTTAAAATATATGAGTTTTTTAAACTATCGACGAGAAACTTCATTTTTAGATTATTATTATTTTAAGAATAAGGATTTTTTTAGATGTTTAAGGAATCAAAAATCAATTCTACTAAATCTTTTATTATTATATCTGAATTAAGGGCTTCAATTGCGTCTGACAGATTTCTATAACAAAAAGGGCATGTACTAACCAAAAATTTTGCTCCCGTAGCTTCTGCCTCTTTAACTCGATTTTTTGCCATTTCGAGAGATAACTCGGGGAATCCCTTTTTTACTCCTCCTCCAGCACCACAACACATTGCACCCTCACGATTGGTTCTCATTTCGACGAGATTTGAAATCTGGTTTAATATCTCTCTTGGGGTCTGATACATTCCCATATGGCGCCCAATATGACAAGGGTCGTGATAAGTAGTATCAATATTTAAGTTTTCTAACTTTAAATCTTTTTGAGCAATTACTTCTTTTAAAAATTCAACTGAATGTAAAATCTCAATTCCTTCTAGTTTCTTTTCATAATCTTTTTTGAAAGTTCTATAACAGCCGGCACAGCTAGTTACTATTTTCGTTATTCCTTGCTCTTTAAATAATTTAATGTTTTTCTCTGCTACTTTTTCGAAAGCTTTTCTGTCACCTGTGCGCATTGCTACACTTCCGCAACAAACTTCTTGATCTCCTAGAATTGAAAAATCTATTCCTAGTTTATTAAATAATTTCGCAGTAGCTATGGCAACATTCTGAATTTTAGGAGTCAGTGCAGCTGTGCATCCAACGAAATATAAAACATCGGCACTTTCTTCATTTGCATTTTTTATTTTAAAATCTAATTTTTCAGTCCATTGAAGTTTGTCTTTATTATCCCTTTCATACGGATTTAATAACTCTACCACAGCTTTATTCATTGGAACTTGTGTTTCTATATGAAAACCCGCTTCTACTAAATCTGCTCTTAGTGCTTCGTATACATTTACATGATCCGTCCATCTATGGGTAACAAAATCGATATTATCATTATGGGCATTAAAACAAAATTCATAACAAGCTCCACAGAGCGTACACTGAAATATAATATCGCTTATTTCCTGACTTAATTCTAAATCTCCCCAAAAAAGCCCTCTTAAAATAATATTTTTTCCTCGGGCAAAGAAAGGGTCAAATTTCGGAGTTATATCCGTTTTATATACCGGACAAATATAGAAAATCCCTTTTGATGACCAATTAGCCACCCGACATTGTCCACATTGAACGCACGATAATGCTGCTTCCTTTAATTCGTTTAAGTTTTTTAAAGATTCTTCTATTTCACCCACCTCTCGTATCTTTTAATATTTATCTCCTAGATAAAATTTACCAGGACTCAATATTTTATTAGGATCTAAAGCACTCTTAATCGAAATCATGAAATTGTAATATTCTTCTGTTACTGCTCCGGAGTCAATTAAGGTTCTTCCTATAATTTCTCCCATCCAATAATGAATTCCACCTAATGTTTTTATCTGAGTAAGTATTAAATCCTTCCATAATTCGTGTTGAGTATTTCTGTTCTCTACTCTTGCAGCTACTCCGAGACCACCAGCAATATCAATATAATGTAGATATACACCAAAAGCAATAAAATTGGCACTCCCTCCACCAATTTCTCCCAGAGTTTTAGAATGTTTTTTTACCCACTCCGTATATACTTTATCAAAATCAGGCAATTGATAAGTGGGACATTTTAAGCACGTGGCTAAGGTAAAAAGATGGGGTCCAAGCCAACTCACATTAGCCCATTGCCATCTTCCATCTTCTTCGTAAAACCACTTTCCTAAATTACCCTCCTCTATTGTATCACCTAATTTTTTTACTTCAGCGTCTTTTGCAATCTTTTCTATTCTGTCCACATTATAATCCAATTGTTTTTGAGTGTCTGCTACAGTGGTATAGAATAAAACACTTCCCCTCACTTTTGAGGCAATTAAATTCTTAACAATTTTTTGCATTTTTAATTGACTCACAAAAGATTGAGGATAATAATAAAAATCATGTAGGGATAAGTTTTGATGTTGCCATTTCATCATTATATTTGCTGCTATTTGCGATGCAGACATCTCGGGAGTTTTCTTAATTTCATAAGTACTATATGCGGCATACTCCGGAAGAGTGTACAAATTTAAAGAAGCTTTCGTTTTTACCCCGTGAATTCCGATATCTCCTAAAAACAAACCTGAATAATCGGGGCCTAATCCAAATCTCGTAAAAGGTTTATCGCAAAAAGAATTCGCTTTAGCACCGGTATATATTATTTCTCCAGTAGGTAACACTACTTCTAAGCCAACACATTGCTCTGTCACGGCTCCATACATCGCAGCACCTCCACCCCCTACTGAATTATTTGAAAGTCCACCCCCAACGGTGGCTGAAAATCCGGAAGCGGGACCAGTTGACCCCGTATAATATCCAACGCCTACATTTCTTAATTGCTCGCATAATTCGCTCCAAGCAATTCCGATTTCAACCGTGACAATTCGATTTTTCTCATCTACATCTAATATTTTATCCATACGAGTTAAATCTAATACAATCCCTCCATCTCCAATTGGCTTTGCCCCACCAGTTAAATCTGCTCCATTACCTCTAGGAATAATCTTTATGCCACATTTATTTGCTACTTTTAAGATTTCAGAAACCTCATTAGGAGTGCCGGGTCTGACAACAATATCTGGAATACCCTGTAGAACCAGATCACAATTCATTGAATAGGAATAACAAATTGGTTCTGAATCGGAGACAAATCTTGTCCCGACAATATCCTCTATTTTCTCATAAATATTTTGAATTTCGGTCATAATATATCAAATATCTGTGAAAATATTGTATAAATGTTTCAATATTTTTTATTTTGGTTAGCATAATATTTAAACATAATTATAAAGATTAGAAAGAATAGAAATTAAATTAAAAATCGAGATTTCGAAAAAGGATAAACAGATAAAAAACAAAATTCATTTAACTTATTAATAGTAAATCTAAAAAGTGAAAAAATATGAGCAGCAATGTTTACGTATTTGGTATTGGAATGACCAAGTTCGGCAAATTTCTTGAAAAAGGCATCAAGGATTTGACTGGGGAAGCGCTTGAATCTCTCCAAAACGATTGTGATCTAAGCTTGAATGATATCGAATCAGCGTGGTTTTCCAATTCCGCTTGGGGTATGTATCAATTTCAGCATTCGATTCGGGGTCAAGTAGCACTTTCCGCCAATAAACTTGATAAAATACCTATAATAAATGTCGAAAATGCATGTGCCAGTGGAAGTACTGCTTTCCATGGAGCGTGGATGTCAATAAAGGCAGGTCTTTATGATTGCGTGCTGGCTATTGGTGCTGAAAAAATCTATCAGGAAGATCGTAATAAGATGATGAAAGGATTTATAACATACACAGATGTAGAGAGAACAAGGAAACTCATTGAGCAACTAAAAAAATCGGCTGAAAAGGAAAAGGCAAGGAAAGCTAAAAAACAAGGAACTGAAGAAAAAAAGGAAAAAAAGGGAGGTCATTCAGCTTTTATGGATCTATATGCTATGGGAGCCCGCATGCATATGAAAGCGTATGGAACTACACAACGACAATTCGCTGTAGTTGCTGCGAAGAATCACAATAATTCAACATTGAATCCTCTGGCTCAATACACTTTCCCCATGACTGTGGAGCAAGTTATGGAAGATTATGAAGTTGCTTATCCTTTGACTAGAGCTATGTGCGCCCCAGTGGGAGATGGTGCTGCAGCTGCCATTCTCTGCTCTGAAAGATTCTTAAAAGAGCATCCAAACGCAAGAGCTATCCTGATAAAAGCATCAGTTTTAAAATCAGGATCGTGGAAAAAAGATAATGTTGCCGAACGAGCTTCCAAAACCGCTTATAAAATGGCCGGTCTTAGTCCAGAAGATATAAATGTGGCAGAAGTTCACGATGCAACAGCTTATGGGGAAATCCATCAATGTGAACAAATGGGTTTTTGCCCAATAGGAGAAGGCGGTCCATTTACAGAGAGTGGGGCTACCGCACTTGACGGTAAAATTCCTATTAATCCAAGTGGAGGTCTGCTTTCCCGTGGACATCCAATCGGCGCTTCTGGTTTGGCACAAATTTATGAATTGGTGGCTCAACTACGCGGAGAAGCGGGTAAAAGACAAGTTAACAATCCTAAATTTGCTTTGGCCGAAAATGGTGGTGGAAATATTGGTATGGGTGAGGCAGCCATGTGTGTACACATTTTGGAGAAGTCATAATTACATAATATTGAATTCCGTTATTTTCAATTGTTTTTGTTAATTTTATTTCTTTTTTTATTTAAATTAAATGGTTATTTTTAGATTATTAACTTTTTTAAGGAAAAGAAAGCTATTAAAATCAAAATGGAAGAAAATAATTTCATTTTTACAATAAGCGGAGTACGTGGCATATTCGGAAAAAATCTAAATTTTAATATAGCAAAAAAGATTGCCATTGCATATGGCCTATGGCTTAAGAGCGATGAAAAAAAAGTCATATTAGGAAGAGACACGCGGCCAAGTGGGGAAGATATTGAAAAGGCAATAATAGAAGGGCTCAATCTTGTTAAATGTAAGGTAGTTAATTTGGGAATCTGCCCTACACCGATAATTTTTTTTGCGAAAAACAGATTAAATATTCCTGGAGGTATAATTATTTCAGGATCTCATAATCCTCCAGAATGGAATGGAGTAAAACTTTTTTCAACTAAGACTTTTTTAAACCGTTATGAGGTAGAAGAACTTTCTACTATTTTAAATACGATAAAATTGGATCAATATCCCCCCAATATGGAGGGATTTTCTTTAATATACGAAAAATTGAATGTATCTAACGATTATATTCAAGCTTTATACAACAATATCAACTTAAAAAAAATCAAAGAGCAAAATAAGCTCAAAGTTGTTATCGATACTGGAGCTGGTGCGGGAAAATACGCAACGCCCGAGATATTAAAAGGTATGGGATGCGAAGTTAATGTAATTAACAACGATTTGGACGAAAATAATAATTTTCCACGAGAAATAGAACCTGTTAAAAAAAATCTTAATGATTTAGTATCCACGGTTTTAGACGGAAGTTACGATGTTGGATTTGCTCACGATTGCGATGCAGATAGACTGGCAATTGTCGGCAATGACGGCACTTGCTATCCGGAAGATGTAGGTTTAGCTCTTATAGCAGATTTTTATTTAAAGAAAACTTGTCAAGATAAAAAAAAAACTGTTTTTGTAACCAATTTGGCGTCTTCGCTGGTTTTTGATGCGCTCGCTGAAAAATATAACGCTCAAGTTATACGAACACCTGTAGGGGAATACCATTTAGCAGAAATGATGAATAACCTTATAGAAAAAGAAAAGGCTTCATCATTGATATTTGGAGGTGAGGGTTCGTGTGGAGGAGTGATGCTACCTCATTTTAATAACACAAGAGATGGAATTTTTGCCGCTGCCAAATTAGTTGAAATACTAGTTGAAACTAACGAAAAAGTATCTTTCTTAGTTTCAAGGCTTCCAAAATATTTCTCATTCCGAGAATATATAAGAATCAATGTCCAGAACACTGAAAAAATTATAGAAAATCTGAAAGAAAAACTTATTTCAGAAGGAGAAAATGTCTCTCAAATTGATATGGACTTAAGATTTGGCCAAGGAAAAGATTGGTTTGTTTTAATTCATCCATCAAATACAGAACCAATCTTTCGAGTTATCGTTGAAGCAAAAACGGAGTCAGTAGCTAAAAAATATCTTGCGATTATAGTAGATCGCATAAAAACAATAGTCGAATTAAATTTATAAAATCTATAAGAAATTCAATATTAGATTTTTCTCTGATGTAATTTTATCCAAATTAGAAATACAATATGTTCTTCTGATTTTATCGTCGAATTCAACGAGTATTCACAATAAAATTAGTTTTAAATAATAGGATTACATTCAGATTTATATTTAACAAGAGCTAACGCTCCTCTAAGACCAATTTCATCTCCTAATTTAGTTACCTTTATTTTTGGTGGATGATTTATTGTAAATTTGATTGGATCTTTTTCAAATTGCTCAATAAGTGGTGGAATTATCTGTTCTTGATCTTTTATCATTGCTCCTCCAAAATATATGGTTGAGCAATCAAAAAAATTATTAACCAAACCAATACCAACTTTAGAATAAAAAACGCTTTCGTCAACAATTTTCTTGGAAAGTTCATCTCCTTCTCTCGCTGCTTGAAATACTTCTTTAGCAGTTATTTTTGAGGTATCATTATCTACTATCTTCATTAAAATATCAACATTTAATTTGCCTTCTCTAATCGCATCAAAAGTCCTATTTTTCACTCCTGTACCTGAACTATAAACCTCCCAACACCCATAGGCGCCACAATTACATTGAAAAATACTCCTAGGCTCGACTAAACCATGACCTACTTCAGCAGCATTTCCATCCTTACCCAATAATAAATGTCCATTACAGATTGCACCTCCACCTATCCCTGTTGATACTGTAATATACACTAAATTTTCTCTCTCATCTTCACTTGCTTCGAAATAATGAACTCCTAACACAGCAGCATTACAATCGTTAATTAAATATATCGGAATATCTGGAAATTTATCTTGAATTGGTTGTTTTAAAGGTACTTCCCTAAATCCAAGATTGGCATTATTAAAAACCTCTCCTGTTTCCATATCTATCGGACCTGCGGAAGCTAACCCGATACCGAGGATTCGTTCTTTACTTGTTTTGTTTTCTTCCAACAATTCAGAAATCAATTTATAAACTGAATTGCTAATTGAAAATTTATTTTCTTTTGGCGTTTTAACTATTTTTGTTTTAATATTTTCTTCTTTAAGATCTCGCGTACAAATTGCTACGCGAATCCAAGTACCTCCAATATCTACTCCTACAATATATTTATCAGCCATTCGTACCACAATAAAAAGGATTTTGTAAAATTAAAGTTTTATACCAGTAAAATCTTAAGGGGCGTATATGTTGTTTCTGGAATAAAAGACTCTCCAAATTGAGAATTTATCTCGTTTCCTCTCAAAATAGCTGTATCCTCGGCCCAATCAAGCACGCGTTCTAACAACTCCTTCTGAGACACATAGATTTCGTTAAAAATTGCCTTCTTTTGTTCCCAATATTTCTTAATATCAACAACCACGAAAACTGAACCTTCAATATATTGAAATTTACAAGAAGGCGATTCGTAGTAATAAACTCCGTATGGCCTCCAAGTTCTACCATATCCTCCATATGCTTTCCCAGTAAAACAGTGATATATGGCTTCTCGTGAGATTAAAGATAAATTGCGATGAACTCTATGAAAATCAGTGTAATGGGGCAATAAAATGACCTGTGGTTTTATTTCTCGAATAAGATTAGTTAATTTAGAAATTTTCTTTCGATTAATTTCCATATCTGAATAACCTAACTCTATGAGCTCCCAATTTAATTCTTTAGTAACATGCTGAATTTCCGCCTCTCTCCTCTCAACTACTCGATGTTTATTTTCTTTCTTTGCATAACCACCTAATCCTTGAGTCGCTACTACTATAGTAATATGTGAACCAAGTTGTTGATATTTTAATATTGTACCCCCACAAGAGACTAATTCATCATCGGGGTGTCCAGCTAAGATCATCATCCTCTTAGGGACAATAATCGGTATATCATCTTCGCATATAAGAGTACGATCTTCTGTCATTTAATGTAAAAATTATATTAATGGAATTAAAAATATTATCGAATTTATAATAAAATAAATATAATAAAATAAAAGTATTAACTTTTTAGTTCTAACATCTCTTTTACTTCGTCGACTGTAGCTGGCTCTCGCTTAAATCATAGGTTGTATTTGAATGAAGTGGTTCGTTAATTTTCAATTGAATCTTTTCTTTTCTCTCATAAAAATCTTCTGGACTTTCATTCTTTTCTTTTAAATTTATGACTTCCTAGTTGAAAACTCTTGTTCTGATTTTATCTACGATTTAGTAGATGTAAATCACATTTCTTCAATTTTTGAATTAAGTACATCGTTAAATTTCGATAAAACCGTCTCTCTTCTCTTTTGAAAATCTTCTTTCGTTTCACCTTTTTCTTTTAAAGGCATAACTTCTAACTTAGCAGTTTTTATTTTAGTTTCTCCCTTATGTTCATATTCAAATTTGGTTGCAAATTTGATACTTTTTTTTTTTCTATTAATTCGGTGTACACCTACAAGAGGAATTTCAAAACCGAAACATGGTTTTGTTTTATCAACTTCATTCTTTAGTTTTTTTTTCCATGATTGCGATATAGCGCTAGTTAAAAGATAAATATCTTGGATCATCATTAATAAAGAAGCTATTCCGCCACCTGCAGTTGTTCCTACTGCTGACATTCTATGTATACGTCCCTGAGCAATTATCCTTCGATTTGTTACATAAAAACTCCCCATATATATTTCATAAACTCCTATATGTAACCACCCTAAAGAAGATGTTATAAACCGTTCTTCCTTGAAAAAACAAAATTTCCTCAGTATATATTTTTCCATTTCCTGCTTTTGTTGAGGAGATAAGAATTTCATTGCTTTATATTGCACCGATTTATACAGTTCTTTCATAAAAAATTCAGGATTTTCAATTAATATTTCACCGATTATATCGTAAATTTGCTTACGTAAACTATCATCGTAGGAATATTTTTTAAACAAATTTTTAATAGAACTAATAATTATTTTTTTTTTCTTCTTTCTCAATTAATTGTTTCATATTTACTATCTCTGTATCAGGTATTACCAATCGTGTTCGAGCTCCAGAAGTAGTTTCAGTTCCACTTTGTATAGTTAACTTAGCTCCACAGGAGATACAAAATTTTTGACCAGTTTTAATGGTTTTACCACAAGCAGGACATTTAGAAACCATTTTACTCTACTCTCTCTATTCTAATTATATTTTTTACAATTATTTTGAAAATTCATAATATGAATTCATTTATTACTTATCTTTTGATGTATTTAAATTTTTTACAAATTTGTATTTAGAGTGATGATTACTTTAATTTCTTACAGAAATTTAGTTCAATTATAAAACTAATTATCCTAAATAATAATTAGAAAGTTCTTTTAGGGTGTAGCTGCGTGTGTATTAAGTAAATCGATTACATGTATTAAAAATTTTTCTCTTCTCTCATGAAAATCTTTTGATTTTTCTCCCTCTTCTCTCCAAACTACAACTACCGATTTCAGGACCTCCCTTTTTCCATCCTCATGTTCTAATCTGACCCTAAAATGAGCAGATGTTTTTGTCTTTTTTATTTTGAATGCTCCTACGAAAGGATATTGAAAACCGAAACACGCTCTTTCCTCACCACCCTCTTGATCCAACCTCTTTTGCCGATCTTTCATAAATTTCTTCGTTAATTCTACATCAACTATATAACTGATGAGACCCAAAATACGAAAGGTTTATCTGATTGAATTTAAGCAATAAACTCAAATCTTTTTTTTTTATTTTATAGAATAAAATAACTTAAAAAAGGTGAAAAGTATGAGTGATACTTATGGATGGTTGGCATTAGCTTTTGGAATATTAGGAATAATTGGCAGTTTTTTATTGGTGGGTTTAGTTACTGGCCCTCTGGGTATTATTTTAGGGATTATTGGGATAAAGAGAGACGATGAGATACCTCGGGCTATATGGGGAATAGTTTGTTCAATAATTGGGATTATTATGAGTATTGGTTTCTTTTACATGTGGTACACTTTCGTTTGGTCATAATAGGGTAAATTTTCAATTTTTAGTTTTTTATACAATATACTTGAGATCTCAACAAGAACCAAAAATTAATAAACAAAAAAAATTTTCCTTTATACCATATTTCTAACTCGTATTTTTAAAAAGTAATTTCTCACATAATAATGATATTGGAAAGAACTATTGAACTCGTTTTACAAATTTATCGCTATCGCAAGATAGTTCCGCCAAAAATTAGAAGAGTGGTTATTGGTTTAGGATATACCGGAGTGGAAATAGCCGCTTTCGCATACGAGCCATTTTTAGGATTAGCTTATACCATGCCCGGTATAATTAAGAAAACGGATTGTAGCAAGATAAATTTTGCGGGTAAATTAACCGGAAAAAAAATAGGAGACTTACTGCAATGGTCTTATAAACCACCAAGTTTAAAAAAAATAATTGGTATAGCAACTTTAAACGCTCTATCTCAACACATCTTAAAAATTAAAAATCCATACAAACAGATTTATGGAGATATAACGGAACATTTAAAAATAGACGAAACTACAAAAGTAACTTTCATTGGATTAATAAAGCCACTCATAAAATCTGTTAGTGAAATAACGAATTCAATTACCATTGTGGAGAATAATCCATCAATCATACAATCTTTTAACAAATTTACCGTTAAAAATAATATATCTGATTTGAATGAAGAAGAACTCTCATCAAGCATTTTGTTCTGTACGGGTACAGCCATAATAAACGATAGTTTAGAAGAAATCTTGTCTTTATTTAAACGAAAAACCCAAATTGTAGTTATAGGACCTACAGCCAGTATAATACCCGACATATTGTTTGATTATGGTGTATCAATAGTTAGTGGAATGAGAATTATAGATACGGAGTCAACGCTAAGAATCTTGCAAGAAGGGGGAGGAACAAAGTTATTTAAACAATATGGAAAAAAATATAACCTAATAAAGGAATAAAGGAATAAAGGAATAATTAATAACCTTTTTTAATAAAAGATGAAAAAGAATCTTAAATTTGTGCCGTTATACCATCAAGAGAATCTTTTCTAATCGCTTTTTCCAATATCGACAAAACTTTTTCCCTTCTGGCTTTAAATTCAGTAAGTTTTTCACCTTTCTCTTTTGAAGGACTAATTCCAATACGAATTGTTTGTTCTTTGATTTTCTTTCCTAATTCGTATTCAACCGTGGTTTTATAACTAATTGTATCTTTTTTTCTTTTTACCTTAAATGAGTTAATAATTGGATAGTGATAACCAAAGAAAAGTTTTTTCTCTGGAGAAGTTTGTCTCATTGTATCATGTGTATCTAGTAATTCTTTCGTTTTACCCGTTCCTATTCCACTAGATGGTTGGTTTTTTATAAAACTGAGGCGCTTTGTATCTTGAAAACGATTATAACCAATAGGACTATATGAGCTATATTCCGAAGAATTACTTTCGCCATATGAGTCTATACTATAAGAAACTCCACCGATAGTGCCAGAAGTTAATCCACTCCCTTGAGCAACCTTCAGAATTCCTTGTGCAATAATTCGATAATTTGTCAGATAAATTCTTCCTATTATTCGAGCACCGTATAATATTATTTTCCCATTAAATGCTGTTATGATGTTTTCTTCTTCAAACAAACAGAACTTTTCGAGAATACGTCGTTCCATTTCGATTGTATGTTCAATCGATAAAAAATTTGTTAGATTGTTTTTTATTTTTTCGTAAAACTTGTCTTTATAACCCTGATTACAGATAAGAAGCATTTCTCCAATCAAATCGTAAACGTCAATATCGGATACTTTAGGATTGAGCAAAAGATCATTTAAGAGTTTTGTAATTGCTTTAGTTTTTTTTTTCGAAATCAAAAATTTTATTTGTACTCTGATATTTTCACTTGTATTCAATTTTATTCGCTCCTAAATTTATTTTCGTTATTCGTGAATTTTGAAATAATAGATTAAAAAATCCTAACATGATAGAGTATACTTATATATATAAATACCTTCTCAAATCATTTAACCATATTATAATAGAAAATTTCTATGCCAGAATATAAATTTAAAATCCTTCATATTTAATTTAACAGAGCATAAAAAAAATGGATTGAAAATTATCAATGTCAGAATATTATAAATTTAAAATTGTTCTTATTGGACCGGGCGCTGTGGGAAAAACTAGCATTTTAAATCGGTTTGTCCACCAAACATTTTCTGAAAGATATGAATTAACTATAGGAGTCAATTTTTTAACAAAAGAGATCGAGTTAAAAAATCAAACTGTAAAACTCGCAATATGGGACATAGGAGGCCAAAAGAGATTCAAATTTATGCGTAATCGTTTTTTCGAAGGAGCTAATGGAGCTTTATTAGTGTTTGACCTCTCAAGGGCGCAAACCTTTACGGAAATAAAACAGTGGTTGTCATCTTTATATCAATTTTCAGGAAAAAATGTTCCCTTTATATTAATTGGAAATAAAATTGACTTAATTGAGGAAATTGGTGAAGTAGTTGACCGAGCTAAAGCTAAAAAATATGCTGAAAAAGAAAAAAGTGTTTATATTGAAACTTCAGCAAAAACAGGAGCAAATGTAGAAGATTCATTTCTTGAATTAACTCGTAGAATGATCAAAGATTAAAGTTTTTTGAAATATTTTCATTATTTAATCAATTTGTTGTCTAAAATAACAAGTGGTTGTTTGAAACAATAGGGTTTGCTGTTATGTTAAAAATGTATATAGTTTAATCCACTGATTTGATTATCGCAAGACCTAAAATATTAGTGTAAAATTTAGCTAGATTACTTTTAATCATATCGTTTTTAATATCTTCGTATTCGAAGGAGAGATCGTCTAAGTTTTTCTCAATTCTTCGGATGTCTTTTTCAATAAAACTAATTTCTTCCTCCATTTTCTCAATTTTTTTTAGTTTTTCTTCTTTCTTTGTTCCATCTTTTATGTTAGAGATATTTTGTTTTTGTCTTTCTGTAAGTCTATTACTTTCCTTTCTTTCTAATTTTAGTTTTAAGGATTCGAGCTTAAGATTTAGAACTTTTTTCATATGTGAATACATCTTCTGTTTTTTTATTTGCTCCGAGTTAAAAATCTTATCGTTTAATATTTTAATTTCCTTTTTCCATATTGAACTTTTTCTTTTTACCAAATTTTTTGCTTTCAGCCTTAGATTTTCGATAAAATCTTGATTTAAATTAACTTTTTCAGGATTTTCATCGTTAAATTGAAAAATCTTGTCGTAATTTTCAATATCTAAAATAAAATCTCCCATGTTTTCAATTTCACGCCCATTTCTACCCAAAATTATTGCGGTTATTTGATTTTCAACGATATACCCTTGGAATTTAATTGAAAATACAAAAAGATATAATTCTTTATGAGAATCTATTATTGAAAGCAAGTGCTTTGGTAAAGCTTTTTTCTTCAAGTTAAGAAGAGTAAAAGTACCTGGAAACGAACGATTCTTGCAATAATCTAAGACTACATCAATTAAAGGATGCCCTAAGGCAAGAAAATCGATCTCTTCTTTATTACGAGCAAGTTTTAAGTTAAAAGTTCCTTTATATTCTTTTAATAGCTTATAACTTGGATTATTCAGAAAAAAATCGTTAATAACGATATTAGAAATGTATTCATCTTTTCTATTAACTTCCAAATTTTCTATTGAGGTTATATTTACAATCGTTTAAATTAAAAAAATAATTGATTAAAAGAAATAACTCGTTATGACTTAATTTTACTTCACGACACGAAGCTAAGGCCGCAAATAAGCCGTCCATTTGAAACGACTTCTTATCAATTAACAAATCGTCTAATTGCATTTCCATTTCTTTTGCTCTCAAAATTTGTTCTTTGAGCGTTCTATTAAACTCGTTTAATCTTTTTCTTTTAACACCAGGTTTTTCAGAAAAGATTATATCTTTAAAATCCTTCTCAATTCTACCTATTATAGGCTCCAAAACACCTATAGATTCTTCAAATAAATTAATTCTTTTAAGTAAAGCGTAGACAATATCAGTTTCAATAGTACCATCGATGAAAAAATTATAGATATAAATTTCTCGGGATTTTTGACCTATTCTATCTAACCTACCGATCCTTTGTTCAAGTTTCATAGGATTCCAAGGAAGATCGTAATTCACTAAGGTTCTACAAAACTGAAAATTTCTTCCTTCTCCTCCTATCTCGGTAGAAATCAATACAGAAAATTTCTTGCTTGAACGGAACCTCTCGACGGCGGCATCTTTTTCTTCTTGATTTAATCCCCCATAAAAGAGTTCAACGAAATAACCTCGTTCTTGCTCAGCTAATAAATTTTTCAAGAAAATTAGGGTATCTACGAACTGAGTAAAGATTAATATTTTCTCATTTGGATTATTCTCGTAAATCTGGTTGATTAATTGAATTAATTTGTCTGATTTTGAATCGTAGGGTAAACTTTTTAATTTGTCGTAGAACTCTTTGAGTATTTTTTCTTGGTTTTTAAGATCTAGGCTTTCCTTATCTTTTTCTTGATGTGCTAAACCATTTAAATTTTCACTCAGTTCAGAATCAATATACTCCTCTTCTAATTCGGATTCATAATACTCTGGATCTTCTTCTCTCAATGATTTAAAATCAAGAATTAAGCCTTTAAATCTATTAATTTGTTCTAATCTTCGCTCTAAACTTTTAAGAATGGCATATTTTGAGCTAGTTAACAATTTTTGGAGAGTTGTTATTACAAAACCAAGCCCTATATTCTCTTTACTTAAGGACGAATTATAAATTTTAGCAAGATACAGTCTGATCTCATTATAGAGGTCTAATTCTTGTTTAGTTGGATTTACTATTATTGTTTTTACAATCCTCTTATTTAAGTATTCCTCAGAAATTACGTTTTTCTTTCTATTTCTGATGAGAAATTTTGATAAAGTATGATCCTTCTCGATTTTTTCTAATAATTTAGATTTGAAAGGACCACTTTTAATTTTAAGCAGAATTTGTTCAGTATTTTTTCCATTGTCAATATATTTAAGTTCTTTTAGAAGTTTTACGGTATTTTTTACTTCAAAAGTGTTTAATTTATCGATTTGATTAATATTGGTAACTAAAAGATTAATAAATGGCATATTTTTTCTAAAGTGTTCAAAATCGGAAAAATTATCGAAAGCTTCTGGTTGGATCAGGCCGATTAGAGAAAATAACTCAAAGGAATGAAGTTGTAAAGGAGTTGCTGTTAATAAAAGCATACTTTGAGTCGTCGAACTTAACTTTCTTGCTAAAATATAATTTAGCGTTTCTCTATAATTACCCGTGGAGGCGTTAATTAAATAGCGTCTTAGATGATGTGCCTCATCAAATACAACTAAATCCCACGAAATTTGCGATAATAGATCGGCGTATTTACGATTTCTAGCAAATTGTAGCGAACAAATAACTAAGTTATCGTAATAAAAAGGATTCAGAAGTAATTCAGGAATAGTATCACTCCCCTTGCATTTTAACTCTTTTATTTTTTTTCCATCGTATATGGTAAATTCAATATTGAACTTGTTTTGCATTTCAAATTGCCATTGCTTAATTAGCGAAGCAGGTACTATAATTAAAACGCGCTCAGCAAGGTTTCTTGCCATCATTTCTTTAATATAAATACCGGCTTCAATCGTCTTTCCAAGGCCAACTTCGTCTGCTAAAATAACTTTAGGAAAATGCTCTTCTGCTAGTCTATGAGCTACATTTATCTGATGCGGCATTAAAGACAATCTAGAATTGGTAATACATTTTATTTGGTAAGATGTATAATAAGAATGGAACAAATTAACCCAATACTTAATCAAAAAATTCTCAGGAGGGTCTACTTTCTGACTTGAAATTAACCTTTTTATAGGGATTTCGTACTTAGCTTTAATATTAAGTTCTTCTATTTGATCTAATTTACCGTTTGGAAATAGAACCTCATAAGAGATAATTCCGTTTTGAAATAAAAAGTTTTTAGAATTAACTACGCCAATACCTCTATTTGTTATAATTTTTTCGTTAATTTCAAAAATATAATGCATAAGGTCGATTGGATGGAGAATCTTAACAACGTTATCTTTAAACAAAACTTTAAATTTCGTTATTACTTGAGTATCTTCTTCGTCTAACGATTTTGACGCGGGTATTTCTAATTTTTTAACGATACGACCTATGCCTAAATTGGGATTTAACTTATATAATACCAAATTATTTAAATTGAATTTTTGTCCTTGACAATATAAATTAAGGCATTTAGAAACTCTTGACTCTAATCCTTTACCGCAGAAGGCACACTTATAATTTAAGGAATTACTTTTCAAAATCATTATCTTTATAACATAGTTAGTATAATTACAAGTAAAAATCTTATTCTTTTAAATTAAAGATGGAAATATTTTGGCTGAAGGTGAGATTGAACCTACTTATATAGGCAATAATGATGACTTAGTTTTTGTGGTACCTCAAGAGCTTTTTTCGATGAAAATGAGTCCTGACAAAAAATTGGACCCTAAGACTTCGAAATTGTTTAGCAAATACATAAGTGGTACTTTTAAAGGATTTCAAATCGCAATGAAATCAAAATTAGGCAACGAGAACAATACTAAAACTCAAACATCTCCTGAATTCTGGGATACTTTTGAAAAGAAGGCAAAAGAAATGGGAATTGACCTTATTGGTTATATTCCTGTTGATCCAAATTATATTTTTAAAAATTTTAAGATTTACGGTAAAAATGCCATTGTTCTAGGCATGGAAATGCAATGGGACCAAATCAAACACGCACCAAGCGTTTACGGTGCTATTGAGTCATTTAGAGTTTATGAAGAATTAGGCGAAAAAACTATAGAATTAGCGGAATATTTAAAGGGACTGGGATACAAAAGCGAAGCGCATCATCCTTTTGGTGGGAAACTACTTTTCACAGCTCACGCAGTAAAAGCAAATTTAGGAATAAAAGGAAGAAATGGCCTTGTTATTACTCCTGAATTTGGGCCGCGCCAGAGGTGGAGTATTGTTTCAACCGATGCAGATATTCCTAGCAGACCAAAAAGAGATTTTAGTGAAATGGAGGAATATTGCATAAAATGCGGATCGTGCATAAGAAACTGTAAAGGGGAAGCGGCTTACGAAGAACCAATTATAAAGGGAGGAGGATTGTACTATACACATATCGACCGCCCAAAATGTATAGCTAGCTTATTAAACAATAATTATTGTTCTGTTTGCTTAAAGATTTGTCCAAAAGGAGAAGTAAAGGAATAGTAGAAAAAAAAGTACTTTTTTTATTTTTATAATATATTAAGGCGTTAATAATTTGGTGAATGAAGAAATTAAACCTACTTACATAAGTAGCAATAAAAATCTAATTTATATAGAATCTAAAGAGCTTTATGAAATGAAAATGAGTCCCGAGATGAAGGAAAACCCCGAGGTTGTAAAGGAGTTAGTTAAATATTTTAGGGGAACTATGAAAGGACATAAAAAGGCAAAGAAATCTAAATTTGGTAACGAGAACAATACTAAAGTAGAAACAACACCAGAATTCTGGGAAAATTTTGAAATGAAAGCTAAAGAAATGGGAATCGACCTTATAGGATACACTTCAGTTAACGAAAATTATATTTTTAAAAATAATGATATATACGGGAAAAACGCAATTATTTTCGGGATGGAAATGCGATGGGAAGGAATTAAGACCTCACCGAGCATTATTTGCCAAAGAGAAGTATTTAGGATATACAACGAATTAGGAAAAAAGACTATTGAATTAGCTAATTATTTGAAAAGTGAAGGTTACAAATCAGAGGCTCATCATCCATATAATGGTAAATTACTATATCCTGTTCACGTGGTCGCTGCAAATTTAGGAATAATGGGAAGAATGGGGCTTGTTATTACTCCTGAATTTGGACCACGCCAGAGATGGAGCATGATACTACGGATGCGGATATTCCTAATACGCTAAAAAGAGATTTTAGTGAAATGGAAGAATATTGCAAAAAATGCGGATCGTGCGTAAAAAATTGTAAGGGTGGTGCCATTTTAGAGAATCCGATTGAAAGAGAGGGCGGACTGGTAACTCGAATAGATCGCGCAAAATGTATGCAAAGCTTACTAAACAATAATTACTGTTCTTTTTGTTTAAAAATATGCGCTCGAGGGATTCCAAAATAACAGTAAAATCGATTATTTAATCTAAGTTTAATTTTAACTAATATTGTTGCCGGATACTTAATATATTGGATATATAAAAGACTTCATTTTTGGAAACAGGACATCAATTAGAAATTCCCACTTTTTTTCGTATAAAAAATCATGGTTATACTGTAATAAATCTTCCCTAGTACGGTAACCTAAAATAAATGGTATTATGAGGTTTGGAGGGATATTGATATGGTTTATATCACTAGTGCGCATTAAGTTAACTTCTTTTATCTCACCTTTTACGAATCTCAATTCCAAAGTCTCGCGATACGTATTAATAATAAAATTTTCCGTTAATCCCGCAAAAGGACTATCTTTAATGCGCTGTTCGAGAACTGGAGATATTTTCTTAACGAATTTCTTCAGATCAACAAAATAGATCTGCCAAGCGTAATGATCAAAAGTATTAGCACCCATGCTTAAGGCAGTTTCTACAAGAACACTGTTTTCGTAGATATTAAATCTAAGATATGGTTTATTATGCTTTATACTTAGTCCTTTTAGCTTCTTAATAACAGCACGAGCCATATTATAAGTCAAATTCGAGACTTCAGTAACTATTAAACCTTTGCCAAAGCCCTCTTGCGTAATACGAAAATATCCTTTTATATTCTCAGTTTTATCTAATATAATCCATATCTCCATTGTAGGATCGAATTTAAGGGCAGGACTTAAAAGAAAGTGCCATATTTCTTCATTTCGTATAGATTTAATATCTAACTCCTCGATTATTTGGTTATACAAACTCATTAATGTAGGGATATCCTCAACGATCGCTTTACGAAAACTTAAGATTTGTTGTTCAGAAGATAAAGTATTAGGTATTAAATGCAGGTCTAATCGATACCACATTTCAAGTGGTATTGCGTATTCGTAACCGAACTGCTTATAAAAAAACGAAATTCCTTGAATATGAGTCGTGTCAAAATTATCCCTTTTTAACATTTCAACAAATCGTTCGTTTAATTTACGAATTAATCCTTTATCTCGATATTCTTTCAACGTTCCTACAGCACCCATTTCCCCGGACTTAATTTCCACATTTTCAAAACGCCAAATCCAAGGAATAAGACAAAGTGAGGAAACAATTCTTTTTTCAGATTCAACTTCAATAAAAATGAAATAATCTGGAACAGTATTTGGATGATTTAATATCAATGTTTTTATCAAACGCCCCACACTTTCTTCATCCGGAAAAACTAATTCGTTAAAAACAACCAATCGGTCAACATCTTCCATAGAAGATACTGATTTCATTACTAAACCGTTATCCAATTTTTTAAAATATGGATTTGTGTTTGTAAACATCCTTGAGTTTCCTTTTTATTTTTTAATTAATTGCTATAATTAAATTCGCTAAAATTAAATAATTTTAAACCTAAAAAAATAGAAAAGAAAAGTTTGTTTATTCTTATTTTTTCCAATAAATCTTTTCTCCACATGCTGGACAAAATTTTTCAGTAACGCTCGTACCGCAACTAGGACAGAATTTTGCATCTTCTGTAGGTTGTTGAGTTAGCTCTTGAGGTTGCGTTTCTTCAACTATCTGCGGTTTTTTAGGGATTTTTGATTTATCCTTTTTGATAGGTCTTAAGGTATCCTTTAGACTGCAAATTGGGCAATACGGTCTCCGTTTATAATAATAAATGAGGTAGAAAATCCATCCTACGCAAGTAAAGCAAAGTAATAAAATAAATAAGAAAGTATTGAAATCTTTTTGGACTTGAACTTCTCTCTTACAATGTTCACAATACATGTCAACCATAAGATAATATAAAGTTCCGATTTTAAAAAGATTATTCTAAGTGATCTAGAACTTTCTATTTACTGAATACCCGTCATGAATCGCTTCCAACAATCTTCTCGCTTTAAAACAATCCCCGATTGCGTGTACTTTTACATATCTATCCTTTAACGCTTTATACAAGTCCTTATTTGGCTCCATGCCAAGGGCAAGAACTACTGTATCTGCTTCAAGTAAAGAAGAAGATCTTCCTTCTTTCACGACAACTACACCATCATCGTTAATGCTCTTAACTTCTGTAGAAGTAAATTGTTTAATACCCCAGCGATTAATCCTCATTACAGTTGACCAGCGAGTGCTAGGCCCTATATCCCTTGCAATCTTTTGGAGTTTTTCAACGATCGTAACATCCTTGCCTTTAGAAGCTAGGAACTCAGCAGTTTCGCAACCAATCATCCCTCCTCCCAATATTACGATTTTATCACCCGTGTCTATAACTCCTTTTAATACATCGATAGCGGTACACACATTTTTCTTATCTACTCCAGGAATCTCAGGTATAGTTGGTCGTGCGCCCGTAGCTATAATTATTTCGTCAGCTTTTGCGTTAATCACCTCTTGTGCAGTCGCCTCCTTTCCAAGTTCAACTCGAATTCTTAGTTTTCTCATCTGATAAGTCAAATAATCTATTAAGCATTTATTTTCTTCTTTATGGGGTGCTATAGAGGATACGATTAAATTTCCGCCAAGATGATTATTTTTCTCCCATAATGTTACTACATGTCCCCGATACGCTGCAACGCGAGCAGCTTCCATTCCAGCAGGATCTGCACCAACAATTAGAATTTTTTTTGCAATTTCTGTTCTAGGAATTTTTTTTGCTTCTTTGCCAACTTCAGCGTTTACAGTACAAGTAACGCGTTTTACTCTCACTGTTTGGTCAAAGCAACGACAACAGCCTATGCACATATTAATATCGTCAAAATCCCCTTTGATTGCTTTTTGAGGAAAATAGGGATCGGCTAGAAATGCCCTGCCCATGTGGACCATATCGGCTCTTCCTTCTCTTATCACTAAATCAGCTAATCTGGGATCGTTAATACGACCACCTGTAACAACCGGAATATTTACAACCTTCTTCATAGCTTCTGCGAGATGAACGAATGCACCTCTGGGAACAGACATAGGCAACATAGGTTTAGGAGATTCGTGCCACCCGGCCCATGCATGTATCGAAGAGACTCCTGCCTGTTCTGCCCTTTTTGCCATAATTTGTGAGTCCTCAATCGTTGTTCCTCCAGGCATGTATTCTTCAGCGCTTATTTTATAGAATATGGGATAAAGTTGCCCCAATTTTTTCCTAATATTTTTAATACATTCCACTATGAAAGTTGCTCGCTCAGCGGGAGTTTTTCCCCCAAACCTGTCGTATCTTTTATTAGTAAGAGAAGAAGCAAACTGACTTATTAAATATCCCGTAGAACCCATCAATTCTATGCCTTCAAATCCCGCCTCAGCACATCTTCTTGATGATTCTCCAAATTTCTCTACCAGAGCCTCCACTTCTTCTGTAGATAATTCTCTAGGCAACTCATCGAATAAGCGCTGGTCGGATGCAAGTGCGGAAGGTGCCACAGGCTTTGCTCCAGTCATCACCGAGTGGCAGTATCTCCCTCCGTGCGATAATTCTATCATAGGACAAGCACCTTCTTTCTTAATCGCATCTGCTAATTTTTTTAAACTGGGAATATATTTATCATCGTCAGAAGCCAAGTTAAACGGACCAAGAGTGGCACCCACAGGATAATCTACAATCGCCATTTCTACCATTATTAAATCTACCCCTCCCTTGGCCCTTTCTGCATAATAATTTATCATTCGATCCGTAACTTGTCCATTACGAGCATAAACAGTCGTCATTGGTGCCATCATTATCCTATTGCTTAACTCTAAGTCCCCTATCGTTATAGGTTTAAACAAATTTTCGACTTCTTTAGGGATCATAATTGAATTTATTACCCTTAATTATTTAAAAGTTGTTGATTTGAAATTTCTATACTTTTTTATTACATTTATAATCAGAAATAAAATCTTCTTAGACAAATTAAGAAAAGTTTAGTCTAAAATTGAAAAAAAAAAATTGAACTTTCTGAATATTTTTCATACTTCTTCACTAAAGTAGACTATTAAAATGAATAAAATGCTATTCAAATTATTTCAAATAATACTATCAACAATATTTTGTTAAATTATTTGTGGCATTAGTCTGATAATTTTGTCGATGATTTTACTTGAATAACAAAAAACTAAATGGCGGGGGAAATTCCTCCTGATTTCTATGATTTTAATCCTTATTAATACTGTTTATGTAGTTTGGTTTAATATTGTATCGCCTCCTCCAAATATTCCAAGATCAATTATATTTAGCCTTTTTATATATGGTAGTGTTATAACTGCTTATTTCGCATGGATTATGCCAGAATGGTTAGAGAGATGGCTAATAAAAGAAGAAAAATAATTTACACCTTTTTTTTATTTTAATTTAAAATCTATAACATATCTAACCAATTATTTTGATATTTCCTAACTTTTAAATGAAATTAATAATATCCATCATATTTTTTCTCACTACACACCTACTTATCTTATTTTATTATGAGAAGAGAATTGTTATATATTCTGACGAATTATATCGATTATGAATCTTGAATATTTAAAGCTTTCTGTAAATGAAAAGGTAGCAACGGTTACTATTCATCGTCCAGATAAAAGAAATGCACTTTCTCCCGAAGTCTTGAGCGAGATTGAAAATTTGTTTAAAGAACTTAGTGAAAGAAAAGATGTCAATATAATAGTCCTCACTGGAGGAGAGCGATATTTTTCGGCAGGTTTTGACCTTAATTTTATTCGAACACTTGAAAAAGTATCTAATGAGGATTTTACTGCTCTTTTTCATCGAGCCTACAGAGCAATAATGTTTTGTAGTCAGCCAGTTATCGCTGCAGTAGGAGGAGCGGCAATTGCTGGCGGTTTCGACCTTACGCTAATATGTGATATACGTTATGCTTCTGAAAGAGCAAAATTTGGGCAACGAGAAGTTGCACTTTCACTTAATCCCATTATGGACCCGCTCTGGCGAATCATCGGATTTGGAAATGCCATGGAGGTTGCCCTAACAGGTAGAATTTATGATGCTCATGAAGCAGAAAGAATGGGATACGTAAGTAAAGTCTTTCCTGAAGGTCAATTATTAGAAAATGTTGCTGAAATCGCGAATAATATGGCTAAATATGATCGAATGTGCTTAAAAGAGATTAAACAACTTGGTCAAAAAGTTGTAAATTATGATTTAGATGGTGCCATGAAACTGCAAGAATGGCTTTTTAGAACATATATCGGTGCGGAAGATAATCACAAAAGAGTTGACGCTCTGCTAGAAAGTTTAAAGAAAAAAGATTAAAAAATTGCCTCTCAAGTTCTCAGATTTGGTTTGAATTTTTCAACGAACTCATACGATTGATGGCGAAAATAAGTGTTATATAGATCAGCATATTTTCCCCCACGAGTCATCAATTCCTCATGATTTCCCTCCTCGATGATTTTACCATGGTCGAGAACAATTATTCTATCTACATGTCTCACGGTCCAGAGACGATGAGCGATAATGATTGTAGTTCTGTCTTGCATTAATTTTTCTATTGTTTCTTGAATTTTAGTTTCTGTAAAGGGATCCACGGATGATGTTGCCTCATCAAGAATTAAAATTGATGGTTCCTGTAATAAAATCCTAGCAAATACAATTAATTGGCGTTGTCCCATAGAAAGTAATTTTCCTCTCTCCATAATCTGTGTGTGTAATCCATTGTCAAGATTTTGAACCCAATCAAGGCTTTCAGCTTGTTTTAATGCCCATTGGACATCTTCTTGAGATGCATTTGGAACCCCATATTTTACATTATTTTCAATAGTATCTGCCCACAGAAATGGTGTTTGAGGAATAAAACCAACTTTTTTTCTATATTCTTTTAATGAAATATCCCGAATACTATGACCATCTACTTGAATATCTCCTGATTGAAAATCGTATAAACGTAATAAAAGCTTTGCTAGACTGGACTTTCCAGCACCAGTATGCCCGACTATTGCAACAGATTCTCCTTCTTGGATTGATAAGTTAAAATCTTTAAAAACTAATTGTTCTGGTATATAACCAAATACAACCTTTTTAAATTCAAGTTTTCCTTTCATTTCCGGTATAATATGGTCTCCTTCAGTAATCTGAGGTTGTGAATCTTGTAATGAAAAAATTCTCTCCCCTGCTGCCATTCCTTCTTGAAACATCGGCCAAAACAGAGCAATCTGAAAGATCGGCCAAAAAATAATCCAAGAACTCTGAATAAAAAGATATAATTCAGATGCTCTTAATGAACCGCTAATAATTGCGGTTCCACCATAATATATCAAAAAAGCAAAAAAAATGGCTACAATAATATTCAATCCAGGATAAATTGTGCTCATAATTATAGCCCGACTCTTATTGATTTGATAGGATTGATTATTAATCTCTTGAAATTCTTCGTAAACCTTTTCTTCTTTACGAAATGATTTAATAATTTGAATACCTGCTATTGATTCTTGAACAAAAGCATTAACTTGTGCTAATGATCGTTGTCCTAATAATGCCTTTTTTCGAGTAATCTTACCAAATGAAAATGTGAACAAAAAAATAAATGGAAATAGTATTAAAAACAATATAGTTAGTTGGACATTTATCATTATCATAGGAATAAGTAAAATAAATAAGATTAAGATTGATGATATTGCTTGAATAAATTGCATAATAGCTCCTCCAAATTTTTGCCCGTCGCTATTAATCCGACTTACAATCCGTCCTGTAGGATTTTTATCGAAAAATGAAAGATCTTGCATTAACACTCTCATATTTGCTTCTCTTCGTAAATTATAACATAAAAGGTAGACAATTCGATTCATACGAGTTCTAAAATAATAGTTGAAAACCCATGCCATAGAAGTTAATAATATCATAACAAGAATAAAATAAAGAAGAATTATTGTACTACTACGTTTTAATTCTAACTGTCTAATGATCTGACTGGTTAAAAAAGGGATTAGTCCATAAGTTAATGTAGATAAAATGACACATATGATTACAATTATCATTTGGCGACGATATGGTTTAAATAGTTTAATTATTCTTACTGTTAACTCCTTATTTGAATATATTCGATCGTACTCTTGAGCATCTACGCCAAAAAAAGCCAAATTAAGCACTCCCTCCTAATAATTCGCTTAAGGATTTATTAAATCGCTTAACAAATATATTTCGATATTCTTGAGAAGTCTTTAAAAGACTCTCATGTGAACCCTGTCCCTTAATTTGTCCCTGTTTAAGTACTATTATATGGTCTGCAGATCTAATCTGAGATAATCGATGAGTAATAATAAACGTTGTTCTCCCTTTTAAAATTCGAGAAATTGCTGTTTGAATTCTTTCTTCCGTTTCTGAATCTAAAGCAGAACTAGAATCATCCAAAATTAGAATTCTTGGATCAGAAAGGAATGCGCGAGCGATCGCAATTCTCTGCCGTTCGCCACCACTCAGAGTAACACCTCGTTCACCAATAACCGTATCATAGCCATTAATTAGATTTATTATAAAATCATGAGCTTGAGCCTCTTTAGCTGCACCAATTATTTTATCTTTTGAAACGGTTCGACCGAAGGAAATATTTTCACTAATAGATTTTGAAAATAAGAAAATTTCTTGTTCAATAAATGCTATTTGATTCCGAAGTGATTGTAATGTATAATTTCGCACATCTATCCCGTCGATTAAAATCCGCCCCTCTGATACATCATATAAACGGGATACTAGTTTAGTAAGTGTCGTTTTTCCAGCTCCAGTTGTCCCTACAAGTGCAAATGTTTGACCTTGTCGTACTTCAAAATTAATGTTTCTTAACGTTTTTTTTTGAATTCCTGGATAAATAAATGATACATTATCAAATTTTATATTACCTTTAATTTGGTGAAACTCTGCATTAATATTTTCATTAATTTCGGTTGTTTGATTCATAGTTTCAAGTAATCTTTCTGCACCTGCTGACGCTTCTTGAACCAATAATAAAGAATCAATTGAATTAAAGACTGGAATTCTTAAAAGAAAGAGGAGGCCGATATAACCAAGAATATCACCAATAGATATTTTCCCCGCTTTATATAGAAAAATACTATGAATTAATCCTAAGGTTATTACGAATGAGATAAATAAAATTGGCATGTATCGAGCTTGGATATAACCTAATTTAATACCCCAATCTCTATAACTAACTGCACTGTCTTTATACTTTTCAACACTTTGTTCCTCTTGAGCCATAGATTTAACAATTTCAATTCCGCTTAATTCTTCGTTTAAAACGGTATTCATATCCCCAAACGCCATACGTCTCTGCTGTGTAACAGGTGCTAATTTTCTCATATATCGCTTCAAATATAAAATAAAAAGAAAACTAAAAATTAAGGGCAGAATTACTAATTCAAGTGAATAAAATAAAGCGATTAAGACAATTGGAATAATAATATAGAAACTAGCACTAAAAAGAACCGCAATTGCAGGAGATATTAAAAAGCTTAAAACTCTCACATCAGCTGTAGATCTAGCCATAATATCTCCAATGCGTTGGTTATCGTGAAATGATTGGCTTTTTCCTAGGAGATTTAAATAAAATTCTCTTCGAACATCTCTTTCTAACCTTTGTGCTAAGATTTCACGGAAAAGATTTGCCAATAGTCCAATTAAAGGTGCTCCTATTCCAAATAGCAATAATAAAATAAAAATAAATAAGACTTGACTATCATCTCCTCTGTTAAACAAATCAATAGCTATACCAATAATAACCATTATCATAGCGCTTAAATATATCGCTATGATCGTTAAAAATAGAAATAAAATGAGGAGATACTTATTATTTCTATATAAGATATGTTTTATTATCCATGATATGACTCCTTTACGTCGAGCTTCCTGAAACTCATCATTCTCTAAACTAAATTCTGAAGTAATTTTTCCCTCCCTGACATGTTCCATATACAGCCCCACTCATCAATATCTTCATGAATATTCATAAGAACATTAATATAATAAAAGTTAACTCACAATTAGAAGACTTTTTTAGTATTAAAATAAACATTTTATAATTAAACTTATCATTAGAATAGGAAAAATTTCTAAATGTCAACTCACGCGTATGTATTTAATATATTTAATAGAGATAACCTTTTTTAAAGATTGATTTTAAACATAGTAAAATTTTTCTAAAATGATATTAAATTGTTAAAGGTTTTAATTGGCAACGAATTAAAGATCTTATAATTATTTATAACAATTTAACAAAAGATTAGAAGGAGAATAAAAAATGGTTGATATTAAAAATGTTGTAGTTATAGGGGTTGGTCAAATGGGTACTGGCGTTGGTCAAGTCGCATTGATGGCGGGATTCAACGTAACACTGGTCGATATTAAAGACGAATACGTTGATAAAAGCTACGCCAATATAGATGCAGGTATGAAAAAATTGGAAGCCAAAGGTACGCTAGAAGGAGGAAAAACAGCAGCAGAATTTATGGCAAATTGCAAGAAAACGACAGACATAGCAACAGCTATGAAAGACGCAGATATAATGATTGAGGCAGTTGTCGAAAAAATGGATGTAAAGAAACAAGTGTTTAAAACTTGTGGAGATAACGCACCTGCTCACTGTATCCTTGCCTCAAATACTTCTACAATGAGCATTACTGATATTGGAAAAGATTCAGGAAGACCGGATAAATGTATAGGAATACATTTTTTTAATCCTGTATCTTTAATGAGATTAATCGAAGTAATTTATAGCGATGACAGTTCCAATGAAAGTATTGAAATTGGTATAGAATTTTCAAAAAAATTACCTTGCCTTAGAGGTAAAAGATATATTGCTACGGTTTTAAAAGATAGACCCGGATTTATTTGCAACAGAATCACAGCTCCAGTTGGAATCTATTCAAACTATATATATGATAAATGTGCAGAAGAGGGTAAAACTTGGGAACAACTTGATAATGATTCTAGGGGAGGCCCTATGCCAATGACCGTATTAATTGATTATGTAGGTATCGATACAGTTTACCATGGAGCAAACTATTATGCTAAGACACTTTCTCCGGATTTTAGTCCTGGTAAAGTAATAACTAAATTTTACGAAGAAGGAAATTTGGGTGCAAAAACTGGAAAGGGTTTCCATGACTGGTCTAAAGGTAGACCAAAGCAAAATAAAGCCGCTGGAAAAGCTCGCCTGTATAAGCTAAAATACCCATTAGCAATACTACTTAATGAGGGTTGCCGAGTTCTAAAAGAGGGAATTACTACTGGTTGGAAGATAATTGACGATGTATTAGCGGCTGGGATGAATATGCCAGGTCCAATGGGCGCAAGTGTGAATAATTACGCGAAACAAGTAGAAGTTTTAAACGAAGTAGTAGAACTAACAGGTAAGGAATATTTAAGACCTTGTGAATTGTTAAAGAGCGGTAAATGGGTCGATATGAAATAGACTTCATTTACTAAAAGTTTTTTAGATTTCAGTTCACTTTTTTTTTACATTTATAATCAGAAATAAAATCTTCTTTTGATAAATTATCACTTCTTTTTTATTTGATATCAAATTGTTAAAGGTTTTAATTGGCAATAAATTAAAGATCTTATAATCATTTTATTTACAACAATTTAACAAAAGATTAGAAGGAGAATAAAAAATGGTTGATATTAAAAATGTTGTCGTGATTGGGGCTGGCCAGATGGGCAGCGGCGTTGGTCAAGTCGCATTGATGGCGGGATTCAACGTAACACTGGTCGATATTAAAGACGAATACGTTGATAAAAGCTACGCTAATATAGAAACAGGTATGAAAAAACTGGAAGCTAAAGGTACGCTAGAAGGAGGAAAAACAGCAGCAGATTTTATGGCAAATTGCAAGAAAACAACAGATATAGCAGCTGCTATGAAAGACGCAGATATCATGATTGAAGCTGTTGTTGAGGATATGGATATTAAAAAGAAGGTTTTTAAAGCTTGCGACGATAGTGCTCCTCCACATTGTATACTAGCTTCGAATACATCTACAATGTCTATAACAGAAATGGCTAGTGCCACTAATAGACAAGATAAATGTATTGGAATGCACTTCTTTAATCCAGTCCCATTAATGAGATTAATAGAAGTAATCTACGGTGATAAAAGCTCTGATGAAAGCGTGAATATAGGGATAGCATTTGCGGAAAAATTACCGTGCTTAAGGGGTGATAGATACATCGCTAAAGTTTTAAAAGATCGCCCAGGTTTTATTTGCAACAGAGTTACAGCACCCGCACAAATTTATCAAAATTACGTATTTGATCAGTGCGCTGAAAAAGGAATTTCGTGGAAAGCTCTTGATAACGATACTAGGGGACCTATGCCAACATGCGTGTTAGCAGATTATATAGGAATTGATACGTTATATCATGGCTTAGTGTATTATTCGAAAACGCTCTCGCCTGATTTTGCTCCCGGAAAAGTTATAACTCAGTTATTTAACGAAGGTAAGTTGGGTGCAAAAACTGGTCAAGGATTTCACGATTGGTCTAAAGGAAGACCAAAACCCGATAAAACGGCTGGAAAAGCAAGAATGATGAAGCTTAAATATTCAATAGCTATATTGTTGAACGAAGGATGTCGAGTTTTAGAAGAAGGAGTTGCTACCAGTTGGGAAGTGATTGACAATGCATTAATGGCAGGGATGAATATGCCAGGTATGATGGCTCCAAATTTGAACAATTCAGCGAAACAAGTCGAAGTTTTGAACGAACTCGTAGAATTGACGGGAAAACAATATTTTAAACCTTGTGAATTGTTAAAGTCTGAAAAATGGGTCGATATGAAATAAAATAATCAACAATTTTCTTTTTTTTTCTTTTCTTTAAAATTTGTTTTTTAACTGATATTATTAATTATTAATTACAATATCTTAGAAATCTATTTATACAATTTCAAATTGCAATGTTGTATCTAAAATTGCAGCGGTAAGATAGGAAATTGCGATAATTAAAGATAATAATTTTTTATAAAGAAATTGTATGTTAACAGAATTATTAAATATCTATATATCGACCCCGTTATTCCGGCTGAAAGTCTTGAACTCATGGCAAAATTATACTATGGAGATGAAGACGCTAAGAATCCTCTTATTTCTCCTTTTTATGCCAATCTCCATGGATTACCGCCCCTTTTAATTCAGGTAGGAACTGCGGAAGTTTTACTTGACGATTCGGTTCGATTGGCAGATCGTGCTAAGGCAGCTGGAGTTGAAACCCAATTAGAAATTTGGCAAGATATGATACATGTATTTGCTGCCTTTGCTGAATGGGCACCAGAGGGTCAACAAGGGATTGAACAAATCGGCGAGTTCATTCAAAAACATCTCAAAAAGGAATATTTGATAACAGAATAGTTCAAAAAAAAAAATTCTTCTATAATTTTTTTAATTAACTTTATTTTTCATTTATTTACATGCTGGAATTAAAATAGTTTTAAGATCTAATTTTGTTTAAAATCTATCTTAGGTTTTACGTTAGTAAAATTTTCGCTGTAAAGTTTTTAATTTTTAATAATTTTTCTTAATTAACATTAAATGAACAAAGATAATTTATGAATAATTAAATAGAAAATGATGTGTTATGGTTATCGAAACTGAAATTACCAAAATGTTAGGGATTAAACATCCTATAATAACCGCGCCGATGGGCCCATTTTACACGACCGAATTAACAATAGCAGTTTCTGAAGCTGGAGGCTGTGGCGTATTAAGTCACACGGCATTAGTAAGTCAAATTTTAGCGGGAAAAAGCGCCGTGAAAATAATGAAAGAAGACATGATGAAAGTTGTGGAACATACCGATAAACCTTTTGGATTGAACATCAGAACCTCGCGACTGGAACGAGAAGCGCCAACTCTTTGCAGAGAAATTCCTAGATTTATAATGAACAATCCTAAATTAAAAGAGCAATGCGTGTATGTAATTACTAGTGCTGGATCGTCCAAATCGATATATACAAATAGCTTTCAGAAATTAAAAGATAGCGGCTCAAATATTAAACACTTTCATGTTGCACCTGCATTATGGCTTGCGGATAAGTGTGTTGCGTCTGGAGTTGATGGAATGGTAATTACTGGTACTGAAGGGGGAGGCCATCAGTCGTACGAAAAAGTAAGCTCGTTAGTTTTGCTTCAACAGGTTAGACAGAAATATCCTGATATGCCAATAGTCGCGTGCGGAGGGTTCGCCACGGGTTATGGTCTAGCAGCGGCTATAGGTATGGGTGCTGGAGCTATTGCTATGGGTACTAGATTCATCGCATCAAAAGAAGCCGAATTCCACGATGCCTATAAAAGTGTTGTACCCCCAGCAAAAGCCCAAGATACCGTTTTAACTACGGGATCTCTTGGACCAATTAGACTTTGGAAAAATAAATATTCCCTCTCAAAAGATCTAGTTACCAGTAAAGAAGAAAAAATAACTCAAGAACAGGGAGTGTCGGTTAAAGAATTATTAGAAGCCGGAAAAAAATATGAATTGGCTTACGAGGGAAATATCACCGATGGTGCCGTTCTTTTAGGTCAAAGTATTGGAATTATAAACAGCATAGAAAGCGCTTCAGATATTATTAATACGATCGTTAAAGACGCAGAGAAATTGTTAAAGAATGTTTCAATAAAATGACTGTAGAGAATTTCTTTAACAAATAAAATCGTTAAATATAGCGAAAAATTTGTCCTTTTTTTTTTATTTTTTAATTGGAAGTGAGATTTTTTAAGATATGAGAAAGAATACTCAACTTCTTTACGGAAATGAGGGTAAAAAATTGGTTAATTTTATTATTTTTGTTTATATTTAGATAAACATGGATTTATGGAAAGATATACCATCAGGAGAAAACCCTCCAATAATTCTAAACGCGGTTATTGAAGTTATTAGCGGATCGAGAGATAAATACGAGTATAAGCACGAGTGGGAAGCTTTTGTATTAGATCGAGTAATTCCTTCATCCGTCATTTTTCCTGTAGAGTATGGTTTTGTCCCCCAAACATGGTCAGATGATAACGATCCTCTTGATATAATGGTGCTTAGTTACGAACCTCTCGAAGTGGGGTGCATTGTAAAAGTTCGAGTTATTGGTGCTTTAATTATCGAGGATGAATGTGGAGATGATCCGAAAATCCTCTCTGTTTTAGTTAATGATGCAAGATTTGATGGATATAATGACATTCAAGATGTGCATAAACATAAACTGATGGAAATTCAAGAGTTCTACGAGACATACAAAAGATTGGAACCACATAAATGGGTTAAATTTAAAGAATGGAAAAAAGCTGAAGATGCGCAAAAGATTGTGAGTTATGCAATCAACCAATTTAAAAAAATTTAATAATCAATATCTCTTCTTTTTCTTTTGTTAAAATTAGAATAAGCGTGAATTTTTAAAATCATACAATTAGAGATAAATTTTTTTCCTATTTTACTTGAATATGGCAATTTTAATTTATAACTCAACATTTTAATAAATATTATTAAACATAACATCAAAACAAAATTAACACATATTTGAAAAAAAAATTCATATCATTGAGTATAGAGAAAAATATCGATATTAAGTTATTCAAATTAACAATTAAGGTTAAAATGAATAAAGCTCTATACTAAAGTGATTATCAAAAAATATTCAAATAAAATAAAAAAAAAATACAATTAAAGTGAAAAACATGAGCAAGACTAAAGATTTAACTGTACCAGAAAAAGCTTACGGATATTCACAGATTAGACTGGATGTAGATTTAACTAACGGAGATATAAAGGAATCTAAACTAAGTCCCGAATTCTGTCGAGATTGGATTGGCGGCTACGGATTTTAGTTCGCAGTAAACGGACTAACCGCAATCGGCGCCAAGGTGTTATGGGACGAGTTAAACCCTGGGGTTGACCCTTTGAGCCCCGAAAATGTTTTTATTTACGCGCAGGGACCTTTTCCTACGACGCTCTTACCAACAAGTTCTAAATACGGTGTATTTGCCAAGTCACCATTAACTGGAGTGTTTGGCATGGCAATTTCTTCGGGAAGCGTTGCCGCCCAAGCCCGACGTGCTGGGATAAACATGATAGTTTTTAAAGGAAAATCTCCTGAACCTGTTTATTTAGTCGTTGATGATGACGATAGGTATTTAGTTCCTTGCGAAAAAACAATATGGGGACAAGGTTGTTGGGAGACTGAAGAACTTTTAAGAGATGAATTTCAAGACCAACGCTTAGCAGTTATGGCAATCGGACCAGGGGGAGAAAGAATGTCGAGAATGGCGTGTATCACCAACGATCGAAACAGACAAGCCGGTAGGACTGGCATGGGCGCTGTTATGGGATCTAAAAATTTGAAAGCTATCGCCTTTAGAGGGACTAAAGGGATAAAAGTTGCCCAACCAGCAGAATTTTATAAATTAGCTAAAAAATTAATAAAAGTTGCCAATGGTCCTGCTACTGCCAAATATCGGGATTTAGGTACTCCTGCGGGCTTAACAAGTTATAATAAACTTGGAATGATGCCTACATTCAACCATCGTGAAGGTACTTGGGAAAAGATTGCTGATGGTACATTTACAGGCGATACTCTTAATGAAGATTGGGTAGTGAAAAAAGTTGCATGCTCCCAATGTTCTATTGCGTGCGATCATTTAGCAAGAGTTCCCAAAAACCACCCTGATTATCCAAATTTAGTGGCATCGATCGACGTTGAATTGTGTTATGGTTTTGGAACCGCAACAGGCTGCTCTGATTGGCCTACGGTTTTCAAGTGTATTAGTTTATGCGATGATTTAGGAATTGACGCGATATCAGGTGGAGTAACATCAGCTATGGCTTGTGAATTGTACGATCTAGGAATTATAACTAAAAAAGATTTAGGATACGAGTTGCCTTTTGGGTCTACTAAGAATTTAGTTAGATTTACTGAAGAAATGATTCTTGGAAAAGGATTTGCAGGAGAAATTTTTGGAGATGGAACCAAAATGGCGAGTATCAGATTAGAAGAAAAGGGTAAAAAAAATGCGGGTTATTATGGCATGCAAATAAAAGGATTAGAGATGCCTGCTTTTGATATTCATGGCATGACATCCTTTGCAGTAGGAGAAAGCGTTTCGATTAGAGGCGCTTGCCATTTAAGAAATGGTGCGTATGGACTAGACGCTAAAGGAACATTTGATAGATTCGGCTACGATAAACCTGTTGAGCGAGGTAAAGCAATAAAAAATGTTGAAGATGTTTATGCAATAATAGATTCCTTTATTATCTGTAAATTTACGCGTGGTATTTACGAAAATGATGCAGAAATAGCTAAAGTTTACGAACTTGTAACAGGAATTCCCATGACTGATGAGTTAATGCTTCAGCGAGGCGATGCAATCGTCACTCTTTCAAAGTGCTTTAATATTAGAGAAGGAAGCACAAGGGATGACGATCATCCACCAGAGAGGTTTTTCAAAGATGCTCATACCAAAGGACCCGCAAAAGGAGTTGTTTTGAAAGAAGATGGTTTCCAGAAATTATTAAGCGGTTATTATAAAGCACGAGGGTGGGACGAAAAGACAGGTATTCCAACCGATGAGACGTTGAAAAAATTAGGAATGGATTTCGTTATCGGAAAGTTAAAACCAACAGGAGGAAAGAAATAAATGGCTTCTAAGAAAAGAAGACTTCATACTTTTATAATAGTAGATCCAAACTTATGTAGTGGATGCGAAAGTTGTGAATCTATCTGCTCCTTCGTGCATGACGGGGAGTTTAACCCTATTAATACTCGCATTCATAGAGTGCGAATTGAACCCGTTACGAACATTGCCCTCAGCTGCCAGAAATGCGAAGATGCTCCATGCGTTAAATCATGTCCCGAACACGCCTTAGAAAAAGATGATGAAAATGGTTCTATATTAGTTGATGATGATAAATGTAATGGGTGTGGTTTTTGTATCCGTGCATGCGATTTTGGAGTAATTACGCTTCATATAGAGTCTCAAAAGGCAATTATATGCGATCTCTGTGAGGGCATGAAAGAAGATTTTATTGATCCTGAGGTTGGAAAAAAGGAACCTCAATGCATTGCGGTTTGCCCAAAAGAAGCCATTTCTCTTAAATCTGTGGAACAAATTGGAGAAGAGACTCGTATTGACGCAGTTAAACGCCTTATGGCAGAACAAATTGAGGATTACGGAAGTTAAGATTAAATTACTCTTTTTATTTTCTTTTCTTTTTATTTTTGTTTTTTCAAAATTTTTGAATTAGATCAAAAATCGTAATTTATGCTTTTTTAAATTTTTGCATTAAAATTAATGAAAAAAAATGAATTTTAATAATAAGGACTATTTTCAAGGATATATTTCTTAGAAAGATAATATATTAAAGATCAATAAAATTTGTGATCGTAAGCCTAGGAGGAAATACTTTAAAAAGGTGAAAATAATTTGTCTGAAAATCAGACCATTGAAGAAATACTAAATGTCGGAGTTTTCGTGTGTCGCTGAGGTATAAGCATCAGAAATTCGAGTTCTGATGGTACATACATCGCTGGTATATTAGATGTTCCTAAAATTGTCGAAGAAATAAATAACCTTGAAAAAGTGTATGCTTATGAATATATGTCCCTCTGTACAACGGGCGGTGCAGAATATATTAAAGAACAGATTGATGAGCATAAATTAAATCGAATCGTTGTCGCAGCATGTACTCCAAGAACCCATCAACCTGTTTTTCACGCAATTCTAAAAGAAGCAGGATTACCACCGAGGCATTTAGAATTCATTAATATAAGAGAGCATTGTTCTTTTGTTCATCAAGCACCCGAAGTGCGTGAGAGAGCTATAGAGAAAGCAATTGAATTGATAAGAGCAGGCATCGCGCGAGCTAGATTATTGGAAGATGTTCCAACAAAAACAGTTCCAGTAAAACCCGTTGCATTAGTAGTTGGTGGAGGTATTGCGGGGCTCAGTGCTGCTATTGATTTAGGAGATCAGGGATTTAAAGTTTATTTAATTGAGAAAAATACAACAATTGGCGGTCGCATGTCTCAACTTGATCGAACATTTCCTACTGATGACTGCTCAATATGAATTTTAGGACCAAAAATGTTAGAAGCAAATCGCCATGAGAATATTGAAATCTTATCGTACAGTGAAGTAGAAGGTGTTGATGGATATATTGGAAACTTTAATGTGAAAGTTAAAAGAAAAGCTCGGTTTGTAGATGAGGAGAAATGTACTGGATGCGGTACTTGCACTGAAGTTTGTCCGATATACGTACCTAACTACTTCGATGAGAATCTCTCAGCAAGAAAAGTCATTGACATCGCATTTGCTCAAGCTGTTCCTGCAGTATCTAATATCGAGAGAGATTCTTGTGTAGAATGCTTTGCTTGCGTTGATGGTTGTGAACAAGAAGCGATTGATTTCAGTCAACAAGACAAAATTGTTGAACTTGAAGTAGGGACGATAATAGTTGCCACTGGTTGGGACCTCTATAAAGGAGACGATTATGGTTATGGAATTTATGAGAATGTAGTCAATCAAATTGAATTAGAAAGGATCCTTGCTCCTAATGGTCCTACATATGGACATTTGAAACGCCCTTCTGACCGTAAACGGCCAACTAAGATATTATTTATCAATTGCGTTGGGTCTAGAGATGTTAAAAAAAATCCATGGTGCAGCGTTATTTGTTGTAATTTATCTCTTAAAAACTCGAAACTTATAAAATCAGAGTATCCCGATTCCCAGATTCTATGTACTTATATTGATATGAGAGCTTGCGGGAAAGACTACGAGGAATATTATAGAAGGTCTAGAGACGCTGGGATTGTATTCGTTAGAGGGCTTGTTGGGAAAATTGAAGAGGACCCCTTGACCAAAAATCTCATCGTGCAATTTGAACCTGTTGGCACCGATGCCGTAGTAACAGCAGAGTTCCACATGGTTGTATTATCACCTGCTTCGTTGCCATCTGCTGGCACTTTGCAGATCGCAAGGGTTCTAAATATGGAACGAAGCTCAGATGGATTTCTTAAGGAATATCACGCTCGACTCGATCCTATAAGCACAAAAGTCCCAGGAATAGTTATTTGTGGCTCTGCTCAAGGACAAAAAGAAATTGATAAAGCCGTAAGTCAAGCGAAAGGAGCCGCGTCTACAGCATCAATTCCTATGAGCAAAGGTGAATATACTATGGAGTTAATTAGAGCCACTCCTTCGGATGAGAGATGTGCTAAATGCTATAAATGCATTGAAGCTTGTCCATTTAACGCCATTTCTGTAAACGAAAAAGGAAATCTTGTTGTAGATCTCATTTTATGTAGAGGATGTGGAACATGTGCGGCAATTTGTCCATCTAAAGCAATTGAGTTAACATACTATAGGGACGACCAATATATGGCATTTATTGACGAACTATTACCGATTGAGGAGTAGAGAGGTGAATAAAATGGCAGAAAAGAATGATATTAAAATTATGGCATTTTTATGCTGGAAATGAGGTTATGGTTCTGCTGATATGGCAGGAACAATTCGTGCACAGTATCCTGACTCATTAAGATCCATATTAGTCCCTTGTGCTGGTAGAGTTGGTGCCGATGTCTTAATGAGAGCATTTGGACGTGGTGCGGATGGCGTTATGATTATTGCTTGATATCCTAAAGAATGCGACTTCGAGACGGGGAATTACTTCGCTTACCGTCAAGTCGAATATCTAAAAGAAGTTTTAAAGTCAATAGGTGTCGAACCAGAGAGAATTCGAATTGAATGGTGCACAGCCGCTGAGGGCCAAAAATTCCAGCAAACAGCAATTGAATTCGATAAAGTAATTAAAAAATTAGGACCTAGTCCGTTAAGAGCTAAAGGCGACACATCTGAAAAGAAAAAAGCAAAAGAAAAAGCACAAGCGTAATATGTGTTAGCTAATGACGCTAAGTTAAAAAAATGAGAACTTAGTTGAAGGAATGGGAGCCCCATTAACGCATAAAAAAATTTTGCAAGAAATTAATTTAAAATTATTAGAAAATATATCTGAAAATTAAAAAATTCATAAGAAAAAAAAAAATATAATTAGATTAGATAAATCAATTAATATAAATTTAAAATAATTAGAAAAAATTAATATAAAAATTTACAGCTAAGAGTTGGAAACATTTGGAAGCTAAAGCTGAATATCTGATAAAAAGTCAAGATTTTTCAAAACTTTTAAGCACTTTATTAAAGGAAAAAATTGTAGACAAAGTAATTGGTGCTCAAGTAAGAGTAGATGCTAAAACAAACGCAGAAGTTAGATTTACCATTACGCCAAAACTAATAGAGAAACCAGAGGATATTGGCGATTTTCCTTTATCAAATTTTATAGCTTATAGATACGCTAGGACAGATTCCGCTGCTAAATATTTACATAAATCAGTTCTAGGTGCAATGCAAGAAAGAGTTGGGCTTATAGCCCGCCCGTGCGATACAAGAGCTTTAATTGAGCTCGCAAAAATAAAGCAAGTTAATTTAGAGAATCTTTTTATCGTAGCAATTGAAGACCGTGGAATGCTTCCTAAGGCCGGTCGGGAAATTAAAAAGATTAAGGATGTTGATCCCGCTAAAGTTGTTAAAGAAAAAGTTAGTGATAAAGGATTAATCGTGAAAATGGACGATGGAAGCGTGAAGGAACTTGACCTTATGATCGCCGAAAACTGTCTCAGGTGCTACAGAAAATTTCCAGTTATCGCTGATTTGTCTGTTAGTGATATTGGGATTTCCATTGATTCAGACGATATAATTCTAAAAGTATATTCTGATAAGGGAAACGACGTACTTGAAAAATCGGGCATTAGAAAAAACCCACTACCAGACAACATTAAAAAGGCTCATACTGACAAATACGACGATATAATTGCCAAAGCCAAGGAAAGAAGGGTAAAAGACCTTGAAGAATGGGCGGATGTACCCCAAGAAGAGAAAATTGCTCGGCTTCTGAAATGTACTATGTGTGGTATGTGTATTCGAGGTTGCCCTGTGTGTTATTGCGTAGATTGTATCCTCCAGAAAAAAAGAAAGGAAAAAACTATTAACAAAGAAGCTTATCAATTGACAAGAATAGCGCATGTCGCAGACCGCTGTATAGAGTGCGGAAATTGCGATAACAACTGCCCTATGGACCTACCATTGTCACTTTACTTTCAGTCGTTAAACGAAACATTTAAAGAAAAATTTGACTATACCTCCGGAGAATCCGTCGACGATATACCTTTTAGATCGGGAAAAGCTATTCAAGAAATGGAACTTGAAAGAGCATAATTTCTCTTATTTCAATTACATGATAAAATTTATAAAAATAAATATAAATATAGATATGGAGTAAATAAAATAATAATCAAAGTGATTAATTATGACATTACCGGCTAAAAAAGCGATAAAAGAAGGGGATAGCACTGAGTATATTTACGCTTTCTTAAACCACGATATGGTACTTCGATACGACGAGAGTAAGTGTGTTGAATGTGGATTTTGTCATCGCGTATGTCCTGTTACCACTATGAAAGTGGAAGGACAAGAAGTAGCGGTGAAGAGGACAGCGATAGGAACTCCAGAGCAAATGAATGTGGAATCTGACCTGAAAATAGTTGTAGATACAGAAAAATGTATTTGGTGCGGTTCGTGTACGTGGATATGTCCAGGATACACCCTTGAACTTTTTATTAATGGAGAAAAACAATTGTTATTAGTAGAGAACGGATCGCTTCCCGAATTCGAGGAGGAGGTTCGAACTTTAGAAAGTGGTGAGAAAGTTCGCAAAGTTGTAGAAGGGAGCATAACTCATACCTGCGAAGAAAAGGATACTAAAATAATCGATAAATTCACAGAAGAATGCGCTGTGGGCGCAATGTCTCGAGAAGGTACAGGTGTTGTAGTTGATAAAGATAAGTGTATTTTATGTTATAAATGCACAGAGGCCTCAGAAAATTACGAAGATATAAGCGTTAAAGTATTTCGAGACCGATTTAAAAAAGTGAAGGGTGAAGCCTCTTCAGTATGGAACGGTATAATGGAAAGGGTCCTTGGAGTGGCAGGCAAAGTTAAGGGCTTAAAGAGTTATTCCAACAATAAATTGGTGGATTCCGTCCTTCGTTTAATGGGAATGGAAGTTGATGAAGAAGAATAAATAAATAAATTTTTATTTTCAACTTATTTTTAAGAATTTAAATTCATTTTCATTTATTTAATATCGAAATTTCAACTTTCTAAAGAAGTTAGATAATATAAAATAGTTTTTTATTATATTCCATCAAAATTAGTTTAGAGCAGATATTACCATTTCAAAAAGTAAGGGTTTTTATTTCCAATGATAAAATTGAGGTTTTTCTGCAAGATAAGTTATATTTTAAAGTTTTATGGCGTAAAATTAATAAAATAGTATCTATAAAGACTAAATATTTAGGAAATAGAGTGAATTTCTTGGGTCCAATAATAGACGATGTTGGTTTAGAAAAAATCGGATCAATTAGATTTCACTTATTATTTCAATCATTCAAGAAAGAAAAAATTATAATTGCGAAAATAAAAGAATTTGCTAAGAAATTGAATAAAAGGTTTGAAGAAAAAGTTAAAGATATAGGATTAAAAGAAAGAAAATATGAAACATTAGAATTGGAAAAAATACAGAAATGGAAAAAAGCATCTAAAAAGAAAGAGGTAAAGGATTTTAAAAACCTTAATAAAACAAGTTTTTAGTTAGATAAAATCGCTTTATTTGAAATCTCAAAAATTAATAAATTAACAAATATATTTTAGATTGTAAACTCATTAAAAATCTTAATTCTAAAAAATAACAATAAGTGAAAAAAATGGTTAAGAGAGTCGCTATTAATGGTTTTGGCAGAATAGGGAGAAATACCTTTCGGACTATAATGGCAAACTGGGCTTCTGATATTGATGTAGTATCAATCAACGACCTTTTTGCGCCAAAATATTTGGCTTATGTTCTAAAATATGATACCGTATTTGGAAGATTTCCACAAGAAGTTAAAGCAACAGATAATTCTCTCATTATCGGAGGAAAAGAAATCCCAATTACAGCGGAGAGAGATCCTGCGAATTTACCCCACGCAAAAAACGAAATCGATGTAGCTATCGAATCAACTGGGTTTTTCGTGAAACGTGATGGTGCTGCTAAGCACTTGACAGCTGGAGCCAAGAGAGTTTTAATTAGTGCGCCTGCGGTTGACGCTGATATTACTATTGTATTGGGTTGCAATGATGACAAATTAACAGACGAGCATAAAATCATTTCCATGGCTTCTTGCACAACTAATTGTTTAGCTCCAATCGTAAAAGTATTACAAGAAAACTATAAAATAACTCAAGGAATAATGACTACGATTCATAGTTATACTGGCGCTCAAAAACCAGTTGATACGGGTGTAGCGGGGGATCCAATTAAAATGATAAGAGGTCGTGCTTGTGCTCAAAATATTATACCTACATCTACTGGTGCTGCTAAAGCAATTGGAGAAGTCTTTCCAGATTTAAAGGGAAAGCTAGATGGCATTGCAATGCGAGTTCCTACGGTTAATGGAAGTGTTGTAGATTTAAAGGTAAATGTTGAAGAAGTAGCATCCGCCGAAAATGTAAACTCTAAAATGAAAGCTGCTGCGGAGGGTTCATTAAAGGGAATCTTGGAATATACTGACGATCCAATTGTGAGTAGCGATGTTATTGGAAATAATCATAGCTCCATCTTTTGTTCACTTTGGACAAAAGCAATTGGAAATATGATTGGCGTAGTCTCTTGGTACGATAATGAATGGGGATATTCAAACCGTATGGCAGAATTAATCGTTAAAAAGTTATAAAATAATTTTAATTTTTTTTTTTTATTTTATCTCATCGTGTTTTTGTAATTATTTTCTATAAATATAGCAATCTTTCTATAATGAGAATAAAGTTGTGAAAATTCTAATTTTTTTCTTTTCTTTTTGCAGTTATATAATTGACTATGAAAATCAAAATTTTTTAAAGTTTTTTTATTTTGTTAATATCAAATTTTAAAGTTTTAAATCATGATTTATAGGAATATGAATTAAATTTATATTATAGAAATATATTAAGATTTTAATTTATAGAAGAATAACATAAATAAACATCCATTTAAATAAAAAAGAATTTGATTTGCTTATTATTAAGCTAAAAAATCTATGTTAGATAAAAGGTATTTATTATGAGCCAAGAAATTAATACCATTTTTTCAAATTTTAAGAGTTCTTTTGTTGGTAGGGAAGAAGAGATAAAAAAGTTTCTTTTGAGACACTATAAAAATGTTTTTAAAAATCAAATAATTCAGAATGTAGAAAGAATAGATTCAACAAACCGTATTAAAACAGCGGGATTCCACCCTGAATTATCGTCTTGGCGTAATACCTACCAAAATATTATTGTGTGCTCGTGTGAAGTAATTAAAGGTAAACAAAAACGCTACGACTACAAATTTTATTTTGTGGAAGAAAAGCTGGACGATAAGACCGTAGAGAATATTGAAAACGCTTTGGACGAAGCTTCAAGACTTTTGAGAAGATTTAACTTTGACGAGGCAATTGCCAAAGTTGACGAAATGATCGAATTAATTCGATTAGAAGAAGACGAAGTTTATAACAAAAGATTGTACGACTTTCGAAGAGATATAGTTTTGACTAAGGAAAAGTACGAAAAAGGATTAGAACAAATACAAAAATTAGAAGAAAAAGTTAAAGAGAGCCAAGAAAAAGGCGATTTAAAAGCTGTAATAAGCAATAGCGAGAAGATTGTAGAAACTGCGACTTCAATAAAAAGAAAAGATTTAGCAAAAAAGTATTCTGATATTTTAGAACAAGCTAAAAAAGAGCTTGAGGCTTTTAGAGAAATAGAGATATTAAAAAAAAGAATTAATTTAAACAGGACTAATGAGAGATTTGATGATGCGTTAAAAAATTGCGAAAAAATAATAGAACTAGCCGAATCAATCAATAGAGACGATTTAGTAGAGAAATACCGAAAAATTAACGAGGAAATTCAAAAAGATATAGAAAATACCTTAAAGAAAATAGCTGAACTAGAAAAAAGTTTCAATCAAAATAAAGAAAACAAAGATTTAAAGGCAGCCATGAGCGATTGCATAAAAATCATAAAACTATCTAAATCCGTTAAGAAAGACGACTTAGTCGAAAAATATACTCAACTTAAGGGCGATCTTAAAAAGGAACTTAGCGTTTCTAAAGAAGAATACGATAAATTATTTAAAAAATTGAAAGAATTAGAGAAAGAATTTAAAAAGAATAGAGAAAAGGGCAATTTAACAGCAGCACTGAAAGATTGCGAGAAAATAATAGAACTTGCCGATTCGATTGATAAACTAGAAATGATTTCAAAATACTCAAAAATTTACGAAGAATTATTGAAAGGAATTGAAGACAAAGAATCGGATAAAGAAAAGTTAAAAGATAAAGTCGAAGAAGTTAAACAAATAATCGAAATAGAAGAAAATGTATTACCTTTGGTAGAAGAATTTTCTGTGGATGATATTTTAGGGGATCTCTCTGGCGATATTAATGACTCGTTAGATCAAATTGACGCGCTACTTAAAGAACACCGCGTTGAAGTAAAAGAGGAAATTGCACATAAGGTAGTTCTTACTAGTGTCTCTGGAGAAGTAAAAGAGATTGAAAAGAACATAGAAGTTGAGAAATTTGCTGACGAGGAAAGTCCCATTATTAACGTCCAGTCAGGGTTCGAAAATCCTTTCGATGATGTTATAGAAGATGCTATTATTACAGATCTTATCCCATATAATTATGAAATTGTGAATGTTGAACTAAATGGAAAACCTGTTAAGAAATTGCCAGACAGCAGTCTCACGGAAGATGGACTCGAGTTAAATTGGAAGTTAAAAAATATCAAACCTAAAGAAAGGGTTGATATTAATTACAACTTACGACGAAGAATTTCTCGTACGTTAATTTTTGTACTTGAAAATCAGTTAAAAATCGTAAAGACTCACTCAAACTTAAGCCCATTAGAGCTTGAAGGTATGTACGAAGCAAGATTACCGTTCACAAATTCGTACGGTACGCCTTTAAATGGTGTAATAGTCGAGGATATCATCCCTATGTATTATCTTCATTTTATTAAAGACCCCACGGATGTTTTACCTGAAGAGACAAGTTCTAAGGCGGGAGATTTGGTGAAATGGAATGTTGGAACTATGAAAAAAGGAACGTTAAATTACCATTATAAACTTCTTGATATATATAGATTTGAGGAATTAAAAGCTTTAATTGAGAAATTAACTAAAGAAGCGTTATATGCTTTGCATAAAGATGCTTTTACAAAATCTTTGGGAAAATATAGCGAAATAAGAGATATTTTAACGGAATATCTGAAATGATTCATAAGCCCTTTTTTATTTCCTTTTTTTAAATAAAATTTTTGCTTTTGTAAGGTTATATAAAGGTTTATTTTTATTATATAAAATTGTATAAAAATACGATATTAATTTAATATTAATTGATTTGCTGCTGGTGAATTCTTATGAGTGATAATTTCGATGAGTTATTAAAATCGTTAGATGAGATTACAAAATTAGGAAGTATTATTCGTCAAAATCGTAAGGACAAACACTTTGAAGAAGCTTTAAGTAATTGCGAAAAAATTATACAAATAGTTAAAAGAATTAATAGAGACGACTTAGTTGATAAAAATACAAAATTAAAAGAGGAAATTGAAAAAGAGAGAGAAAAATTTAGAGAATACGATGAAGTATTAAAGGAAATAGAAAAATTAGATAAAATTGTCAATCAAAATCTCGAAAATAAGCGGTTTGATGATGCCTTAAGAAATTGCGATAATATCATTCAGATCGCAGAATCTATTAACAAAAAGGATTTCATTGACAAATATAATAAACTTAAAGTAAAGATTAATAAAGAAGCCCTTAAAATTCAAAAAAAGAAAAAACCGATAGAAAAACTAAAAACAATTGAAAAAGAGAGCGAAAAATTCAGAGAATACGATGAAGTATTAAAGGAAATAGAAAAATTAGATAAAATTGTCAATCAAAATCTCGAAAATAAGCGGTTTGATGATGCCTTAACTAATTGCGATAATATCGTTCAAAAAGCTAAAAAAATTAATAGAGACGATATAATTGAGAAATATTTAAAATTGAAAGAAGAAATTAAAAAAGAGACAGAAGCTGCGAAAGACCAAGAGGAAAAATTAAACAAAATAAAAAATCTAGAGAAAATCATCAATCAATATATTGAGAACAAACAATTTGATGAAGTTTTAAGTAATTGTGATAAAATTATTGAAAGGGTTAGAGAGATTAATAGAAACGATTTAATTGACAAATATTCAAAACTAAAAGAACAGATTAATATTGAAATAGATTCGACTAAAGAACAGGAAGAGAAATTAAAAGAAATAGAAATATTAGAGAACCTCATTAATGTAAATATTGAAAATGAACAATTTGATGAAGCTTTAAACAATTGCGATAAGATCGTCCAAAGAGCGAAATCTATTAACAGAAAAGACTTAATCGATAAATATAGACTACGCAAAAAACAGATTAAAGAAGAAGCCCGTGAATATCGAAAACAACAGAAATTAATGAAAAAACCTAAAGTCATGGAAAAAAAGGCTGGTTTATTGCTTGACATGCCCACTAATTGGAGATTACTATGTATTTTAGGAGGTTTATTATTGATTATCAGTTATATAGGTGATATTGCAATATTATTTATCAGGCTTTTTATTCTAATAGTTTTTGGCATGGGAACAACATCAGGAAATATTTTAATTATAATTTTATTCGTTTTAGGAGCTATTGCGATTGGTGGAGGGATTTTGATTATAATAGGAGCATTAATTATTACTAAATATAGAGTCGGAAAAATCTGTATTGGCACCGGATTTCTCATAGATTTAATTGGGCTACTAATTTTCTTAAGAATAGGTTTAATCGTTGCGGAATTATATTCCTCTTTTATAAAATTAACCGTAGTTTTAATAATTGTATGTTTTGTTATTGGGCTTATTGGTTTATTGCTCGTTGCTTTCTTTCTAATTAAGTTTATAAGACTTAGAAAAATTTCAGAGTAAAAGAGCCTAATATCATCTTATTTTTTTTAATTTGTTCTTGGAATAACGATAAAAAGAATAAGAAATATAACTAAAATCTAATATAATCAGTAATTTTTTAAAGGCTTTCGTTAAATTATTTGAATATACATTTTCTATAACATCCCTTTTTCTTTTTTATTTCTGTTTCTCCTCTTATAAAAACTTTTTATTTTGTAAGTCTATATAAATGTTTATTTTTATTATGAATTAAAAAAAGATACTATTTTAATTTAAAATTTAACGGAATTACTTAAGGATTATTATGAGTGAACAATTAGAACGGATTTTTGCAAAATATAAGAAACTTTTTGGAGCGCGGCAAGATGAAATAAAAGATTTTCTTTTAAAACATTACAAACAAGTTTTTAAGCAACAACTCGTAGAAGATGTTGACAGAATCGATTCAACTTCGCGTATTAAAACGGCAGGTTTCCAAAAAAACTTAGCTTCGTGGCGTAATACCTACCAGAACATTATTGTGAGTTCATGTGAAGTAATTAAAGGTAAACAAAAACGCTACGATTATAAGTTTCTGTTTGTTAAAGAAAAGCTAGATGATAAAACCGTCCAAATAATTGAAGATGGTTTGGATGAAGCTTCCCGAATGGCTAGGAGATTCAATTTTGACGAGGCGATCATAAAAGTTGACGAGATGATCGATTTAATTCGAAAAGAAAAAGACGAGGTATATAACAAAAGATTATACGATTTTCGAAAACAAATTGCCACTGATAAAGAAAAATACGAAAAAGGCTTGGAACAAATACGAAAATTAGAAGAAAAAGTTAAAGAATGCCAAGAAAAGGGAGACTTAAAGGGAGTTATAGCAAACTCCGAAAAAATTGTCCAAATTGCAAATTCAATTAAAAGAAAAGATATAGCAAAAAAATATTCCGATCTTGCAGAAAAAGCCAAGAGCGATCTTGAGACTTTAAAAGAAATAGAAAGGCTAGACAAAAGAGTTAGATTGAATAGAACTAACGAAAGATTTGTTGATGCGTTAACAAACTGCGAGAAGATTATAGAACATGCTGAATCAATAAATAGAGACGATTTAGTAGAAAAGTACACGAAACTTAAGGAAGACATACAACAAGATATAGAAAATACCCTAAAAAAAATAGCAGAATTAGAAGAAAGTTTCAAGAGAAATAGAGAAAACAACGATTTAAAGGCAGCATTGAACGATTGTTTAAAAATCATAAAACTTGCTAAATCCGTCAAAAGAGACGATTTAGTAGAAAAGTATGCGAAACTTAAGGACGAACTTAAAAAAGAAATAAGTCTATCTAAAGAAGAATACGATAACATATTAAAAGATTTACGAAATTTAGAAAAGGAGTTTAAAAAGAATAGAGAAAGCGGAGATTTAAAGGCAGCCTTAGATAATTGTCAGCAAATTATAGAACTTGCAGATTCGATTGACAAACCAGAGCTGGTTTCAAAGTACTCAAAACTTTATGAACAAATTATGAATGAACTGACCGCTGATAAAGATAAAGGTGACGAATTACTTGAAGAATTAGCTAGATTGGAGGATATTATTAAGAAAAATGTTGAAGACAAAAAATTTAAGGAAGTTTTATCTAATTACGATAAAGCTATCCAAATCGCGGAATCTCTCAAACGACAGGATTTGGTTGAAAAGTATCAAAAGCTTAAAGAGTATAATAAAAAACAAATGGAAGCTGCTGAAGATTTAGCTAGACTACTGAAAGAGTTAGAAGAATTAGATAAAAGAATTAAGAATGATATCGATGATAAAAACTTTGTTGAAGCACTGTCAAATTGCGATAAAGCCATTCAAATTACAGAAGCGCTTAACAGACCAGATTTAGTAAAAAAATATGCAAAGCTCAAAGAGGATATTAAAAAACAAATGGAAACGGCTGAAGGAGTAGATAAATACATAGAAGAATTGGAAGAATTAGATAAAAAAATAAAGAAAAATCTCGACGACAAAAACTTTGCTGAAGCAATGTCGAATTGCGATAAAGTTATCCAAATTGCAGAAGCACTCAAGAGAACCGACTTGGTAGAAAAATACACGAAGCTTAAAGAAGACATTAAAAAGCAAATGGGAACGGCCGAAGAATTAGATAAGTTGCCAAAACAACTAGATGAATTAGATAAAAAAATAAAGAAGAATCTCGAAAATAAAAAATTCGCAGAAGCATTATCGAATTGCGATAAAGCCATTCAAATCTCGGAATCTCTTAACAGACCAGATTTAGTCGAGAAATACAATAATCTTAAAGAGGATATTAAAAGGCAAATGGAAACAGCCGAAGAATTAGATAAATTACTAAGAGATCTAAAAGAATTAGATAAATTAATTAAGAAAGATATCAAAGATAAAAACTTTGCTGAAGCAATGTCGAATTGTGATAAAGCTATTCAAATTTCAGGAGCTCTAAATAGACCGGACTTGGTAGAAAAGTACCAGAAGCTTAAAGAGGACATTAAAAATCGAATGGGAGCAGAAGAATCAGATAAGTTATTACAAGAATTAAAAGAATTAGATAAAATAATCAAGAAAAATGTCAAAAACGAAAACTTTTCCGAAGCCTTGTCGAATTGCGATAGAGCCATTCAAATCGCCGAAGCTCTCAATAGATCAGATTTAGTCGAAAAATACCTGAAGCTTAGAGGGGATATTGAAAAACGAATGGAAGGAGTTGAAGATTTAGATAAATTGTTAAGAGAGCTAGAAGAATTAGATAACGAAATTAAGAGAAATCTCGACGATAAAAAATTCCCAGAAGCGTTATCGAATTGCGATAAAGTTATTCAAATCGCAGAAACTCTCAATAGACCAGATTTAGTTGAGAAGTACCAGAAGCTTAAAGAAGACATTAAAAAACAAATGGAAGCGACTGAATCATTAGATAAATTATTAAAGGAATTAGAAGAATTAGAGAAAAATGTAAAGAAAAATCTAGATGATAATGCCCTTGGGGAAGCATTAAAAAATTGCAATAGAATCATAGAAATTGCTGAAATTATTGACAGACCCGATTTAATTGAGAAATATACTCAACTTAAAGAACAAATTGAGAAAGAGTTAGAAGAACAGGAGACACGACAAGTAATTATGATTAAAGCTAAAGAAGTCGAAAAAATGGTCGGAATTGAAAAAGATGTATTACCTTTAATTGAGGAATTCTCAGTCGACGACATCTTAGGAGATATCTCTGGAGATATTACCGATTCATTACAACAAATTGATGCGATCCTTGACGAACATCGCGCAGAGGTAAAAGAGGAGGTTGTTAACAAGGCTGTGTTAGTTAGTGCTTCTGGAGAAGTCGCAGAAATTGAAAAGAATATAAAAGTTGAGAAAGCGGCAGACGACGAGAGTCCAATCTATAATATCCAGTCCGGTATAGAAAATCCCTTCGATGATGTTATTGAGGAGGCTATTATCACAGATCTTATTCCTTACGATTACGAAATTGTTGATATGGAACTTAACGGAAAGCCTGTTGAAGAATTACCCGACAAAACTCTCACTAAAGACGGTCTGGAGTTAAAATGGACGTTACAAAACATTCAACCAAAAGAAAGAGTAGATATTAATTACAACCTTAGGCGAAGAATTATTCGTACCATTATTTTTGTGCTCAAAGACCGATTGAAAATCGTGAAGACTTACGCTGATATAAATCCACTTGAAATTGAGGGGTTACACGAAGCTAAATTACCATTTACCAATTCATCTCGAAAGGCTTTACAAAGCGTAATAATCGAGGATCTTATCCCTCTATATTATATTCACTTTGTCAAGGCACCTAGAGACATATTACCCGACAATGAATCAAAGTTTACGCATGGGGAGTTGGTTAAATGGAACATCGGAACTATGAAAAAAGGAACGTTGAATTACCACTACAAACTTCTTGAGTTATACAAATTTGAAGAGTTAAAGATAATAATACACAATTTAGATAATGTTGGATACGACGCATTAAAGAAAAATGATGGAATACAATCAATTGTGAAATATAAAGAAATAGTTAACGAACTGGAGGATTTTGTTAAATAATTTAATTAAATTCTTTTAATACTCAAAAAAAAGGTGAAAAAAAAAGATGGATAGAAATGACTGTACAAGATTAAGTATATTAGGAGGATCGGCAATAATTTTTAGTTTCTTTGGCTATATTTTAATACTAATTATGTTGGTTTACATAATATTATTAATTTGCCAGGGAATGCTTTTAGGAACTATATATTTCATTATCTTAATCGTTTGTGGGTGCGTTGCTATTGGTGGAGGGATTTCAATCATAATTGGAACAGTTTTAGACGAAAAAGACGATTACAAACGTGGAAAACTCATTGTTGATTTTGGATTAATCATAGGACTAATTGGGTTAATAATATTTATCGGGATGGGTTTAAACATTAGTAGTATATATAGTTCTTTTACAAAATATGTTGTAGTTATAATTTTCTTATTTTTTAGTCTTGGTTTTAGCGGATTTTTGCTCGCAATTTTCTCTCAAATAAATATACTACAAATAGAGAAAGACGCAAGAGCTATCGAGGTAAAAAAGAAAAGATTAGAAAAACCTGAAGAATTGTTAGAAGAATTCGCCTTTTCAATAGATAAATTGAGAAAAGAAGCGTTAGAGGCATTAATTAGAGGTCGTTTAATAATGTCCCACGAAAAATTTCAACAAATTGAAAACAAATTATCTAATTATATTTTGAAAGACGAAATTTAAAATCTTATTGTAATACTTTTGAATTTCTTTTCATTTTTATTTTCATTATAGACCTTACCGAATCAAAGCCAATTGAAATTACAGATAAACTATAACAATAGTTTGAGCAAGTAAGGTAATTTTAATTCCTTTTAATTTTTTATTTTACAAACATAATACTTTTATGTCTCTATATATTTTAATTAAAACATGGATTTGAGAAATGCTAAACCAATAGAGATTAATGATAAACCATTATTTGATGCCTATTTTAAAAAGTTTCCCCCCGAAATTTCAGAATTTACTTTTACAAATCTATTTATATGGCGGAAACATTATGATTTTCTATTTACAGAATTAAATGACCATCTCATAATCTTTTCAACTAATTTTTTTAAAAAATATAAGCAATCAATCTTAGACTCTCCTGAAACAATATTTTTATTACCTCCGGTAGGGAAAAATCCAAGTGAAATTATTATTGAACTTCTTAATTCCTTTAATTCCATGGAAGTTCATCGAGTTCCTGAAAATATCACTGAAAAAATTAGAGAAAAAAATTTCCAAAATGATTTAAACATAGAGATTTTAGAGGATCGCAGTAATTGGGATTATGTTTATGAAAAGGAAGCGATAATGAATTTATCTGGAAATAAACATCGGCAGAATAGAAGATGGTTAAAAAAATTCTTAGAAAGTTATAATTATGACTTCAATCTATTATCAGAGGATTGGATTGAAAAATGTAAAGAGTTACAATTAGAATGGTGTTTGCAAAAAGGCTGTTATGAAGATGAGAGTTTAATTGAAGAACAGAAAGCTATAAATTATGCTTTAGATAATTTTAATCAATTAGATTTTATGGGAGGTATTCTTTGTATTGATAATGAAAGTGTGGCATATACTTTCGGTGAAATGCTTAATTCTAATACTCTAGTTATTCACATAGAAAAGGCACATACCCAATTTGAAGGTTCCTATCAAGCAATCAATAATCTCTTTTTAAAAAATTGTAATGTAAGTACTAAATTTGTAAATAGAGAACAGGATTTAGGAATTCCAGGACTAAGAAAAGCAAAAGAATCTTACAAAACTCTATATATGGTTAAAAAAAGTATAATATATCGGGAAAAAAATAAGAAAAAAAATTACTTATAAGGTCTAAATAATGCAGATTTCTCAATATCAATTTTTAAAAAATCATTAACAAATTTTATTAAAATTTATTTAATTTGCGTTGTAGTCTTACATTTATTTATTGAGGTTTTTATAAATCAGGTGTCTCATTTAGTTTAAAACTCGTGAGTAACCTAGTAAAACTAAGAAAATAAAAAAAGGAGAGATGACTCAAAAAAAAGAATTCTTCATAAAATTGCATTGGAACACTACTAATATATTCTGAGGAGCCCCCTCATTTGTGGAAAAAGCCTCTCACATCGAGAGCGGGAGACTATGGCTGAAAACCCATGCCTCATAGGACATTGATACTTTTCAGAAGACTAAAGTAGTCGGGAATGGTGTGAACACCTACTCGATAGGGGCTACTGGTTTTAGCTCTCGTGAATAAGGCACACGAATGCAACCTTCACGTAAACAATTTTTATTAAAAGATTTTAATATTTTTTAATAATTTTAATGAAATTGATAACCTAAACCACATCACATGATACAAAAAAGCATCATATATAGTAAAATCGACTAATAACAGCGATAGTTAATAGTTTTTTCGCTTTTCCTTAATAATTTTAAAAAGAATTAAAAAATAGATTCTTGAAGATTTATATATTATTTTTGCTATCTCTATTATAAAAAATATAAAATATTGAATTTTCTAACGTGAAAAATATGTCAAATACATATAACCCACTAAAAGAATCTGTAGGGAGATTAACGGGTAAAACTACCGCACATACCGTTCAATTATTAATTTCTAAGCCAAAAGTTGTTGAAAAGAATAATTATTTTGTGATTTATATTAACAAGGAAGAAGGAGAAAAAGGACCTCATTACATTTTGAGTATCACGGATATGTGGAGGGAATCAAAGGGATCAATGGCAACATTACATGTTTTAGGTGAACGCCCTCCAAAACCTTTTGAAATGGGTATTGAGGTTTTTCTCGCATCAGAAAGGCAAATTAGTAAAATTTTAGGGATATATAATCCTCCTGAAAAATCTGTTTCTTTAGGAAAGCTCTTAAGTTATCCCTTTAATGTAAATTTATTAGTTAAAAATTTTGGACGTATTTTTATTACAGGTAAATCAGGTAGCGGGAAGAGTTACACTATGGGCGTTCTATGTGAAGAATTTATGAAAAAGGGAATTCCAGTAGTAATAATAGATAGGCATGGAGAATACGGCAGCTTAAAAGTTGCGAGCGATGATGCTGATGTTGAAAAAGAAAAACCTGTTTCTTTTCAAGCGCAATCAGAAGTTTGTCCCTGGTGTGGGGAAGAAGTTGTAATAGACGCTACAGAATGTAAGCACTGTGGAAAAAACTTGGAAACAGTAATAACTGGAGCCAAGATAATAGATTCTAAAGCAAGCGAATTTGCTGATAATATTATCGAATACACTGATTTAAATATGAATCCAAGCGGAGATGTTGATATTGAATACTTATTTTCGTTAGATGCCAAAGATATCGTTGCTCCAAGATTATGTTCGATTATAAACTTAAGGGGTTTGGATCTCGAAGTACAAGAAGTCATTGCCAGTAAATTACTTAAAAAATTATATCAGGCAAGTACATCGAGGCTAATACCGCCATTTTATCTATTTTTAGACGAGGCTCATCTATTCGCAGGTAAAAAACAGACCGAAACTTGCGCGGTCGTAAAATTATTTGCGCAAGAAGGAAGGAAATTCGGAGCCAATTTAGTCATCGGTACCCAGAGACCTCAACTTTTAGACGTTACGATTAGAGCTCAGAGTGGCACGTGGATCGTTCATAATCTTTCAGATGTCCGAGATATTGGGATAACTATTCAAAGTGCGGAAGATTTAAGCAAGGAACATACAGAGGATATTTCGGGATTAGATAAAGGAGAAGGAATAGTATGTGGAGAAGCCGTTGCCGGTATCCCACTATTTGTAAAGGTTAGAAAAAGAATAACTCAACACGGAGGTACTGGTTTTAACGCCCTCGACTTCCTTTCCGAACAAACCATAGAAGAGCTGCAAAAACGAAAGAATAAAATTTTAGCTAAGAAATCAAAACTTGAACTCGAAAAAGGAAAAACTATATTCCAAGAAATGAAGGGGCCTAAATCTGCTGCTGAGTATTTAGAAGAAATTGCTACGCTAAGAGTAAGAGTCAGAGAATTAGAGAACGAAATAGAGGCGTTAAAGGAAGATTACGCTGCTCTGGAGAATGAAAAGGGAATTTTAGCTATTAGTGGCGACGAGAGTGAAGCTATTAAAGAACTAAAAACTGAAATAAATGTTTGGAGAGAAAAATATAATTATTTAAAAGAAAAATCAACATCAGAAGCCGGAACTCCTCAGCTAGTAGATGATAGCAGTGAGACAATCGTAAGATTACAAAATAAAGTAAGTAATTTGGAGAAAGATGTTAAAAAATGGAAAGCACAATATCAGGACATGAAAAAACTCGCAGAGAAATCAATTGCCGAATTAAAATCAAAGAGATAACATATTTTTTTTATTATCATTTAATTTTTTGACAAATTTTTTAAAAAGATTTTATTTTTATTCCACTCTTATTATTTGACGAATACTAAACAATTAACCAAATGTTTCTATAATAGTGGAATAAAAGAAGGATATCATGTTATTGCAGAAGAGAAAAAAGGCATAAGTGAATTTGCATTTATTCAAAGAATTTTTAATCTTAAAGATTTGGCAGAAAAATCTGAAGAAATACCAATCCAACTTTTAGATTTTATTATAAAGATGTGTCATCCTCAAGATTTGACGTTAAGTTTGATTCGTATCCCCACTGATTAAAAAAAAATATAGTTGAAAAAATTACGAAATTTCCAGAATTTTAAAATCAGGGTAATAGTATTTTAACATCAAATTTTAATTGATCTATATAATCTTCTCACTAGTTTGGAAGTGCCATATATTTACTTGATAAACCAGTAATGGCATTCCGTATTTTATACGGAATTCTTTAATGAATTAAAAATTGAAAAGGAGAATAAAAAAAAGATATAAATTAAGTCATAAAGGACAATTTTTTATTTTGTTATTTTGCGGGAGGTTTAAGAATGAAAGTAATTACAGCAGCTCCAATAGACATTATACCCATTACAATAAAGAGAGCAATATAACCTCCTAGTAGTGCCACAAAAGTTAAAACCATAGTTGCGCCTAAGAATCCAGCTATTCCATATGACGTAAAAACTACCCCGTAATTTTCACCTAAATTCTTAGTTCCAAATAAATCGTTTGTAGCCGTAGGGAACATTGCAAAATTACCTCCAAAACAAAAATAAATGGAACATACCCATATTAAAAAAAAAGCCGTGCTTCCATTTGTAAAGAAAAATGTGATCATTAAAAAGCCCTGAATTAAGAACATAATCATCATAGATCTCTTGTAAAAGATGATATCCGATAATTTTCCCCAGAAAACTCTGCCCAATCCATTAAATAACGCTGCTAAGCTCCCTACAAGGATTAAATAGTCAAGATTGTTTACAACATAAGTAGCGTTTGATTTAGCGAATGAACTATAAGCTCCAATAGTCATTAGTCCGCATATTGCGCTCAATACGAACATTGTCCATAGCATCCAAAATTGGGGTAATTTTAACATTTCTTTAGGATGTAATTCAAGTCCAGAAATACCTGTATCTTCAGAAGGAGGTGGTGGCGTCCATCCAGCTGGAGTCCACCCCTCAGGTGGATTATTTAAAGTCATCGCACCACCAATAACAAATACTAAGTAAATTATTCCTAAAAGGACGAACATCACAGGTACACTAATAGCTGAAAACCATTTGATAAAATAATTGAATAAAAAGGCTCCAGCACCAAAACCAGCTACAGAAATACCGTTTATTAACCCTTTTTTATCAGGAAATCACTTCGCAGCACAAGCTATGGGACAAACATAAGCGAAACCAATCCCTGTACCGAAAATAATACCGTAAGTAATTAACATTCCAACAAAAGTGGTCATCCCTGCTGAGGCGAAAGCTCCAATGCCTATAAGAACGCCTCCAAGAATAGCAATTTTTTTAGGACCATGCTTTTGTTGCAGTTTTCCTGCTAAGATCATTGTGAAGCCAAAAAAAAGTAAGCTCACACCAAAAATGTAGACCGTGACTTCTGCAGGTTCTTTCAAAAATGCACCCGCGCTGATAAATAAAGAAAGAGTACCCCACGAATATATTGAACCTAACGCAAGTTGAACTAATATAGCACCAATCACTACAATCCATCGATTTTTGATTTTTTCAAACATATTCTAAACAACCTAATTATAGTATATTTAGATTTAACAATTCTATAATAGAATATAAAAGTTTTTAATATAATCTATAAATCAAAATAGAAAAAATGGGATTAATTAACAAGCACAATCTCAATTCTTTGATTGGGCTTGTGATCCCTCAGAATTAGATAATACAGATCTCAAGAAGGATATTATCTTGATCGAAGTGAAAATAACTTATGACCCAAGGGCAACAACGAATTTAAATGGTCTTAAGTACTTATATCAGCTGAAAGATTTAATTTAATTAGAATAATGTAAATACAGATACTCCAGCGGATATTAAAAACATAAATTCAAATATATAATTGTAATTTATAATAATAATATCATGAATAAGGAAAGAATTAAAAGATATAAAGAAAAGAAAGAGCATTTTAATAGAATATTCGAAAAATTAAAAAAGTGGACTTCGGATATAAGCGTTAATGAATTTTTGACCACGACAAGTCTAGAAAGACAATTTGCTATTTATCATGCGTATCAAATAATTGTAGAAATTATTACAGATCTTGCAGCCATGGCTGTGAAAGACTTAAAAATATTACCTAAAGACGATTATATAAATATTAATGTTTTAGCTGAAAATAATGTAATTTCAAAAACATTAGCAACAAAAATTAAAGATGCGAATGGACTTAGAAATCGTATAGTTCATAATTATAATGGTCTGGATGATGAAATTGCTTATAAATCAATCTTGAATACTATAAATGATCTTGAAAAATATATGGAGGCTATAATAAGTTGGATAAAAAAAAACTCCTAAAGGATATTTACAATGATTTTTCATATGTAATAGAGAATAAAAATATCCTTGGAATTTTATTGTACGGTTCTTATATTAAAAACGTTGAAACCTCCAAAAGTGATATTGACATTTGTATAGTGGCTCCATCCGAAAACAAAGTTAAATTATTGGCATTTATTTTTGATAAAATTAATGTTGTTTCAAAAAAATTTGATATCCGATTTCTCTCAGAGCTTCCATTGTATATTAAAATCCAAGTGATTGAGGAAGGTGAGCTAATTTATTCACCGGATGAGTTTGATTTATACGAATATTTTTATCTTTACCGAAAGCTATGGGCTGATCAAAAGCATCGACATGCAATTTCAAAGGAAGAGATTCTAGCGATGTTGTAAGAAATCATTTCGTTATAAGAAATTATTGAAATAGAAAAATATTTTGAAATTAAAGGGTGTTAAATTTCATGGGAATTATAAATACAGAATTAGATGATGAATGGTTAAAGGAATTAGAAGAAAATGCAAAAAGATTATCTTTAGATCAAAATGCTCTGGTTAAAAAGCTAATTATTGATGGTTTAAAACAATTAAGAATCCAAAAATTATTACCACTCTTTGAACTTGGTGAATTATCCATTGAACAATTAGCAAATGCTTTGGATCTGAGTATATATGAATTATTACAAGTACTAAAAAATGCTCGTATTACCATAGGAAGTGATAGAATCCAAACACAGCAAGAATTGAAACTTTTAGAAGAACGATTACGCCAGTAATTAGAACTTCTTCTAATCATGTGAAATCTTTAAGTTAAAGGAATTATAACAAGTATATAATATAGAAAATCCACCATCATTGGGCATAAAATTCAGCGATGGTAGAAGTAAATCTTTTGTCTCCTATAAATAATAAAATATTATAGAGATTATTTAAAAGACGATCTTTTCTTTCTTGATATAAAAGGCGATTAGCTAAGCCAACTATAATAATAAAACTTTAATTGACGATCTTACTGACATTTTCCAATACTCTTTAATCTCTGCTTTTTGCAGATGTTATAAAAAACATTTTTTTATGCTTTATCCTTCTTTATGAGATTGATCTATTAAAACATCAATTAAAGGAGTACAATCTTTAATTTTTTGGTTTTGCATTTCTACATGCTTCACTAAATTTTTTAAATAGAATGATAATTAAATATTTCAATGAAAAAATTGGACATAAATTAATGAAATTTACTCGTCTATATTTCAAATCACATGTGAACGATAAAATTAAAATACCTTTATAAAATTCTTTCGGATAATATCTATGTAATTCATCAGATTTATAATTTAATATAATATCTCCTTGGCATAAATGATTTGGAAGGCTTTCAGTTTTATACATTTTAATTATAAATAAGATCTATGTTAGATTTCATCGTCTTCATTTTCTAAATACCATTTTACTTGTTCTTCGATTAGATAATCTGGAACATCAAAGTTTCTCTTGTTTGCTTCTTTTAATTCTTTTATTCGTATTTTTAATTTCTCTATTTGTTTTTTTGATTCAGCTAATTCGTTCTCTAATTGGCGCTTTTTTTCTAAAATATTATTATATTCACTCAAAAGAGTTTCATAATCTCTTAACTTAGAATCTAGAAATTTCTCATCTACATTTTGCTTTGTCATATTTATATAGAGGTTATAAAAATATTTATTTATAATTGAAATTATTTGAATTTTTTTTTCTTTATACTTACTAATAGTAAGTAGATAATCTAAATTCTAAATCGCTAATTATTTTTTCATTATACATGATAGGGATTATACCAATTGTTTTTGAAGATTCACTTTTTTAATCTCTATTTAAAAATGCCACGCGCATTTCTTGTCGGGAAAAAGAAGGTGGATTCGCAAATACGAATCCGCGGAGAACCTATGTTGAGACAGCTTTATGTTGGTAAAGAAGAGATTAAAGAAATTATCGATGCGATGGGTAATGATTACGATAAAGAACAAATAAAGAAAGAATTAAAAGCGTTAATCTACATTATATTTTTTTGCCAAGACTATAATAGAACTTTCTCCTTTATGGATATTATATTTTTTCATTATTTCAATTATTCTTTCGCGATCCACTTTTTCAATTAAAATCAGTTCTGTAAGGATAAAATCTTTTAGAATAATTGCATCTTTTTTTTGTAAAGATATTCCTTCTATTATAGTTTCGTTATAAACGATTTCTGCTGGATTTTGGAATTTCGATTTTGAAGGAATTTTTTGAGCAAAAATCCAAATTTCCGTATCAATAAATACCTTCGTGGTTAACTAAACATCCTCAAAATCGTATTCTTTGTAATCTTCAGGTCCAGCACCCTTAATTCCTTGTTGCAATATTTTTAAAAATTGTTCTCTATCTTTATTTAATTTTTCAACAAATTCGGGAGACCTGTTTTCTAATTTTTTATGTTCACTTAGGAGATAATTTATAGCGTCTTCCATACTGATCCGTTCTCCTTTTAATTGCTTTAATTTTCCTACAAATTTATGTAATTTTTGAAGAGTTTTCTTTGTAACTTTTATTGTAGAATATTCAGTCATAAGGTATACATTGTATTCATAGTCTATATTTGTTTCTTTTAAAATTCATTTTTAATTTATCTTTAGTCTCCTTATAAATAATTAATAAAAATTAATTAATAGAGAAAGCTAAATATTTCATTATTAATTTGATCTTTAATATTGGTTATGAATATGAAGAAAATAGATAAAAAAAGGATGATTTTAATATGCTTTTTTCTTTCGCTTTTCGTTGTGGGAATTATTTTAATTTTTACAACGCCCTCAAGCATTAAGATCACATATAATCAAACAGTCGAAACATCAGATGGTGAGACAATTTCATTTAATGTTTTTGAGCCAATACACAACGAAAAAAAGAAAAAAGCGGTAATTATTGGGCATGGAATAATGGTGAATAAAGAAATGCTAAAAGGCTACGCTATTGAATTAGCGTGTGCTGGCTTTGTAGCGGTTCCCTTTGATTTTAGAGGGCATGGACAAAGCTCTGGGGAGTTAGACTATAGTAAATTAGTTAACGATGTAAAAGCAATAAAGGCTTATTTATATTCTCGTGGAGATATTGACATGGATTCGCTAGGAATAATTGGTTACAGTATGGGGTAATGGCCCGCTAACGAAATTATAAAGGATGATGACGATTTTAAATGTTTTATTGGAGTCGGAACCCGATTATTGCTCAACGAGGAAGATTATGAGGATAATTTCTTAAATGTGCTCATGATTTTAGCAAGATACGATCAAGCCATTGAAATAAAAGAAGTAAAAGAAGGAGTAGCGGAAAGGTTGGATGTAAATGTAAATGATGTCGAAATTAATAAGCGATATGGTAGTTTTCACGATGGAACAGCAACAAAAATCATTGTGGACGAAAATTCAGAGCATTTATCGACTGCCTGGGATTCCGACTTTATCAGAGCAACAAGAGATTGGGTTAAAAATACATTTCCAGATGTCAATCCCGTAGATAATAATTTTTACGCAAACATCAGACTCGTAATTCTACTAATACAACTTATTGGAGGTATTGGATTTTTTTTCCTAATTATAGAGCCGCTTTCTGAATTAATTTTAAAACCAAAGGAATCCGATGTTTTTAAAATAGAACTAGAAGATAAAACGATAAAAGAGATCTCAATAAAAACGATTTTATATTCCATTGTTCTCGCAATTCCAGGAATGTTAATCATGTTACCGGTTTTTCTCTTCTTATTATTGCCAATTGCGGGATTTGTGCTAATGTTGCTATTTGGGATGGTTTTTGGAATCTTTATGTTACTTTGGAGACTCGGAAAAAAGAAAGATATGTCTTTATCAGAAATTCTCAAAGGACCGTTTAAAGGTACAAACAATAAATTACTTAGAGAATTTGCGTTAGGAGGGTTTTTAGCCACAATTTTATACTTTTTACTATATCTCTCCGTAGGCTTAAATTACTTGGGATTAATACCTTCGATTTACAAAATTCTGTGGGTTCCAATATATCTTGCTATTGGCTTCCTAATGTATATAATATTAGGACTACTGTTTCAAGCAACTCTACAAGCGAAATTAGAGAAGACCCTTAAAAGTCTTTACCAAACGGCATTATTGGATTTTGTATTTATGATAACATATCTTAGTTTTTACATTTTAGCTATTTGTTTTATACAGGGGAGTTTCTTTTATTCGATATTTTTAATCATTGGAGTTCCAATAGTTTGTCTTGCTGTGTTTGTTTCGGCTATTTTATATCAAAAAACGGGAAATATAGTTGCGGGAGCAATCGTGGATGCTATTTTCTTTATCTTACTAATTAGCACTTTAAGTCCGTTCATGTCTGGAATTGCCTATATATTTCGTCATTAAAGTAAGCTATAACTTTTTTTATTTTTTTTAATAACTTTTTTTATATTTTTTTTTAATTTAAAAGGTAGAAAGAACGAATTTAAGATTTCCTTTTTGAAAAAGTTTAAAATTTTATATACAACTTCAATCAAAACATTATTTGTTTAAATTAAAAATACATAGTAAATTAAAAATACATAGTGTCCGAATAAAAAAGAGTTCATTTAAAATGGCAAACATTAACGACGAAATTTTAGAAGAAAGCGAACTATATTCGAAAATTCTCGATTTATTTTTAAAAGAAGGAGAGCAACCAAATTTAAAAGAAATATGGAAAGATCGTTCAATGATTGAGTTTATGGATATTTTGAAACAAAGTAAGAATAAG
>JAUWBH010000174.1 GCA_030605085.1 Promethearchaeota archaeon
TCATTTAAATTCGATTGCCTTAAGATTTAATAGATGTCCTCTACGACAAAAACTTGAACCTACTGTAATGGAGTATAATGCACTACTTAAAATAATGTCGGATGTGTAATTAAAGAAGACTTAAGAAAATTTTAAAAAAAGTTGTTAACTTGTAAACTTAAGAATTCAAAGCAATTATAATTTTAAAAATAGGAGGTTAATTATAGAAATGGAATATAGTCAAATCATTTTTGAAAGCTCAAATCAGATTGCAACTATCACTCTAAACAGACCAGAACATCTTAATGCTTATACATATCAGATGGCAATAGAGTTATGGGATGCGATTATGAAAGTGGAAAATGATCCCAACCTAAGAGTCTTAATTATTACGGGTGCGGGCAGAGGCTTTTGTGCGGGTGCAGATTTATCGGGGGGTGCCAAAACTTTTGATGGATCAAATCGACCTAAAGAATATGTCGAAAATATCATGCGTGAAGGTAGTTTGATTAGGAGATATTTTTTACTGAAAAAACCTGTGATAGTTGCAATAAACGGACCGGTTGTTGGAGTAGGAGTTACAATGATTCTACCGTTCGATATTCGAATAGCTGCTGAGAGCGCACGCATAGGAATCAATTTTAATCGGCGTGGTATTGTGCCTGAAATAGCATGTCCTTGGATTTTACCCCGCATCATTGGAATCAGCAAAGCAGCCGAATTAATGTATACTGGGAGAATTCTCAATGCCAAGGAAGCTTTGGAATTCGGACTTGTCAGTCGGGTCGTACCTGATGATAAACTAATGGATACGGCCAGAGAAATTGCCGAGGAAATCTTATTGTGTGCTCCAGTATGTGTTTCCCTTACAAAACGAATGCTCTATCAATTCCTCTCCGAAACGGATATTGATAAGGCTGAAAGAATTAACCACCGGTATTATGGATGGACTGGATTGAAACCAGATGCTCGTGAAGGGGTGATGTCTTTCCTTGAAAAAAGAAAACCAGAATGGAAAATGAAAGTACCAGGAGATTTACCGAAATTCTTCCCTTTAGAATGAAATTACCCGAATAAGTATAAATAATTAAGAATGGCAATAAGTTTTCAACATTAAAATATCAAAAAAGCGGTATTACACATTAATAAAATTTGGGAGAAGACTTTAGGGTGAATTTATTTCACAAAAATTAAATGTAATTCTTAAAATAATCAAATCTAATTTTTTAAAGTTAAATTGCATTATGTTGCCAAAAAATCGGATATTTCAGTTACCCCAACTTTTAAGCTTAAAAAAGTAAAATTAAAAAAAGAGGGCTTCGACCTTGAGAAAATTGACGATCCATTGTATGTTATGTTGCCGCATGAGTCAGAATACACCCCTTTAACAAAGGATATCTATGAAAATATACAAAACGGGAAATATAAATTTTAAATTAATGAAATTTATAGTTCTTCTAATTTATTTAATTCTTTTATGGCTTCTAAAACGCTATTAACATTAGTTAAACCGTTTAAAAATTTAATTTCACTCGACACTACCATTTGATAGGCTATACACTTTAAATAATCGGGTGGAATAAGGGAAATAAATCTGTTTTTAAACCACAATCTAAGACTTGGTAACCTATATCTATCTAAAGCGTCTGCTGTCTTGAGAATATCAGTTAAAGCTTTATATTTCTTGTAAAATGTACTTTCTTTTACTTCTTTGTAGGACAAATCGTGGAACAACATTGCGAAATAGATCTCGTCAATATCATTTTGAGATAGTTGGATTTCATACTGATTTTCTATTAAAGATGTGTTATTTTTAAACCACTTTGCCGCTCTTTTTCCATGATCCAAGTCTCTTAAATCGTTTTTGCGTCTTAGATCGTGTAAAGAAGAGGCAACCAAGGCATTTTTGAAAAGTCGTGGAGATTTATTCTCGCTAAATGAGGTAAGATGTAAAGAATGAAAAACTGCTCTTAATATATGTCTCATACCGTGAATCGAATCCCTTTTTTTCGAAATTTTGAACCAATCTGGGTTAGGTACATATTTTTTTATCTCCGAAAGATAATTATCAATCTTCGATTTGAGATTAAACTTTTGAGAGGCATCAATATTAAAAAGAGGTCTATTTTCTTTTATCCAATTAATAGTCTCTAAATCCATAAATTGATGTAAGGGAAGTTGTCCTTTCTGAATAAGCTCGATCAAAGAAACCATTTTAGCTATAGACTCCTCAAGGCAGTTTTGATTTAAACTAATCGACGATAATTTATCAATAAATTGTTTGTTTAAATATTTTGGTCTGTGAAATGAAGGTTCGTTTTTTACACGAAAGTTAAATTTATAAATGGGAGAATTTTATTACTCTTACCGAAATTTTTGTATAAAATTGTATAAATTGCGAAAATATATAATTAAAAAATAAAGAAAACCAAAATTAAAAGATGAAATAATGAATGAATGATCAAGAAGAGCAAGTAACGAGAGAAATCGAACGCCGTAAACATGTGCGGCTTTCCGAACCCAGAATCCCCCCTTTGGATGAAGAGGAGTTTGCCAAACAAACGAAAGATTTTATGTTGAATAAATCAGAATGGGATAAATTAGTAAAAACTTACATTGAAGACGCAAAAGAGCATATGGTGCAGTTCCCTTATCTGCATGTGTTTGCAACAGCCGCAAGATATAGAGAACTACGTATGCGAAAAGGGCTTTCTACTAACCATATATTGGGGCATTCATCGCTACCCGATCGGGATAAAGAGATTCTCATTCTTCGTATGGCATGGCTCTGCCATTGTGAATATATGTGGGGTCAGCATGCATTGAGCGGAAAGACGAGGGGGCTTCTCTCCAATGATGAAATCAGCCGTATAATGGAAGGACCGGACGCCGAGGGGTGGGATCCTTTTGACGCAATATTGCTCCGTGCGGTTAACGAGCTCTATACAGACACATTTATTACTAACGAAACTTGGAATGCTCTGGCTGAACGGTATAATACACATCAACTCATGGATTTAGTCGAAACTGTAGGTTTTTACAGTAATGCAGCTATGTCACTCAATACTTATGGCGTTCAGCTTGAAGAGAAATTTAAAGCGTTAATCAAAGGATTAGGAATAGAAATGAATTTCTAAAATGACTTTTCGGGTATTATATACATTCAATCAAAAACAAACAAATGAACTTTAATTAAATTACTTCTCAATATCTTTTTTTTATTTGTTGTAATAGATTTTACTTAACATCTTAATCACTATTTTCTTATAAAAAATAAGATTTATAATTGGAAAAAACGTACTACTTTTAACGAAATTTTTTATTTAAAGAAACCGAACTGTAAATTTTTTTTTAAAAAATAAGAAAGAAAGACATGTTTAATATGTTAGAAAAGTCAGAGTCGAAAGAGCCGGATCTTATTCCTAATAAAGAATTTAGAAGAAGAAACATGAGATTTCTCAGAAAACATGGAAATATCGTGGCAGAATTAGCGAAGACTATTGAGGAAAACAAAATTTCATGGGGAGCCCTTGTTGAAATAAATGCAGAAAAATATTCTGATAATATTGCCATCAAATTTGAAGATATGACGCTTACCTATAAAGAGTTTAACGAATGGGTTAACCGCTATGCCCATTATTTTCTCTCTTTAGGCTTGAAAAAAGGTGATGCTGTAGAGTTGATGATGACCAATCGACCAGAATATTTAATGATTTTAACTGCTGTCAGTAAAATTGGAGCAATAACTTCCTTAATCAATATTGACCTGCGCGAAATGTCCTTAGCACATTGTTTAAAACTTACTCCTGGAAAGCTTATTATAATTGACGAAAATTGTTTTGATACTTTTAGTAAAGTTGAATCAGATCTCGATCTCTCAGAAGATCAAATTCTATATTTTTTGCCTGACCAAGGTTTAATATCCACTCCAAAAGATTTTATAGATCTTTCCCAAGAAGTCAAAAATTTTCCTGTAGACAATCCTTCAACTACGATAAATGTTAATACTTCTGATATTATTGCTTACATATTTACATCAGGTACAACAGGTTTTCCGAAGGCTACGCTTTTTGCTCATTATACTATGGTAGCTTGTTATCATTTTTTTGGGCGTATGATAGCAGACTTTACCCCCGATGATACAATGTATGTTTCACTTCCATTGTTTCATTCAAATTCTCTAGGATCTGGCAGTGCATCCGCTTTTGGTGGTGGAGCAGCTTTAGCTATAGGTCGTAAATTCAGTGTTAGCCGTTTCTGGGATGAGATTCGCAAATATAATGCCACAGCCTTTAATTACATCGGAGAGGTGTGTCGATATTTGATGAATCAGCCTCCCAAACCTAATGACTCAGATAATTCCGTAAGAGTGGTTATTGGTGCAGGACTTCGCCCAGAAATATGGAAGGCTTTTAAAGAACGATTCAATATCGAGAAAATTGGAGAATACTACTCGGCAACCGAAGCTGTGGGGGTATTTGCCAACATGTTGAATTTTGATTGTACTGTAGGTTATTGTCTTTTTTCTTATGCCATTGTTAAATACGATCACGAAGAAGAAAGACCCATCAGAAACGAGGAGGGATTTATGGAAAGGGTCAATCTTGGTGAGTCTGGATTATTATTATTCGAGATTGCGGGTACGGCTGCATTTAGGGGATATACGGATAAAAAGGCAACTGAAACGAAAATATTTCATAATATTTTTAAGGAAGGGGATACATGGTTCAATACAGGAGATTTAATGAGAGATATTGGAAATAACCACGCACAATTTGTTGATCGCCTTGGAGATACATTCCGCTGGAAGGGACACAACATATCTACCACCGAAGTAGAGAAAATAATTAATACTTTTGACCAGGTTTTATTTTCAACTGCCTATGGTGTGCAGATACCTCATACTGACGGACGAGCGGGAATGGCCGCAATCGTACCGAGTACATCAATCGAGGAATTTGATTTAAAAGGATTTGCTGCTATTCTAAGACAAAACCTCCCTCCCTATGGTGTTCCAATTGTTCTCAGGTTTAAATCAAAACTGTCAACCACAGCAACTTTTAAGCTTAAAAAAGTAAAATTAAAAAAGGAGAGCTTCAATTATGAGAATATTGAAGATCCTATGTTTGTTTTATTGCCAGGTGAGTCAAAATACATACCCTTAACAAAGGAGATCTATCAAAATATACAAAATAAAAAATATGAATTTTAAATTTTAAATCAATATATTACTTTGTTTTTATTTATCCCTTAAATCTCTTTTTTTAATACAATAGTAATTTAGATTTATTTAATTAAACCAGAAGCATTTTTTATATATTTCTCGGCGTCCTTAACTATAGAATCAATAATATCTGGTACGCGCTCTACGCTGTTGATAATTCCGATACTCTGTCCTAACAGAACCGATCCCTCATCAACATTTCCTTTGTAAGCCATTTCTCCTTTTTTTAAACCATCTATTATATCTTCAATTGTCATTTTTGATTCTTCAGCTTTTTTCTCTTCCTTACTCTCAATGAGACCACGCTGTAGAGAATATTTGTTTTTCCAGAGCCTAATTGGTCCTAAAGCGCCGGTTACTAAAATAGTATCTTGTGCTTTCGCAGGAGGGACAACATTCTTATATGTATCGTGGAATTCGCTTTCCTTGGATGTAATGAATCGAGATCCCATGGCAATTGCACCAGCACCCATAGCTAAAGCTGCCGCAAGCCCTTGACCATTGGCAAAACCACCACATGCGACTATAGGCATATCTGGATGTTTTTGAACAACTTGTTGGAGTAAAACTAAAGTGCTTACTTTTTCGTAGGACTGATGTCCTCCTCCTTCGTTTCCAGTAATTACTAACCCATCTACTTTTGAATCAACACATTTATCCGCAAGCCATAATGCAGGAGCAACGTGAAAATGTTTAATATTTGAACCGCTTTCCTTTAATTTTTGGTAGGATTTTGATTGTGGTAACATTTTAGAAGTACCAGCACTGGTAACTGCATATACACATTGCTCTTTTAGTTTCGGATTGCTCATAATAAATTTAGGAATCTCGGCACAAAGCTCAGGTGGACCAGCAGTTTGCGCTTTAGATTGATATACTCCTCGTGTAGTTCTAATGTTAAACCCAAATGGTTTATCGGTGTGCTCAACTACATATTCCATATTTTCTTTCATTATGTCTAACGCATTTTTCCCGGCTTGATAATCGCTTAATAAAGCAGTATGACTTAACACACCACAACCGCCTGCTTCAGAAACAGCTACCGTTAATTCGGTCGTGTAAAACGGACCCATTGGCGCGGCTATTATGGGATGCTTTATCCCTAACATTTTGGTTATTTCGGTTTCTATTACCATATAATATCACCTTAGATTTCATATATTAAATTCATAATTTATTGATATCATCTAAATAACGATTATAATATATTTTTTTGTTAAAAAATAATTAGATCAGAGAACTTTTAAATTTTATATTTTTTTATGTTATCTTTTATTGAAAATTTTCACCAATTTTCTGTTAAAAAATTTAACTCTCTAATTCTTAGAAAACATTTAAATAATTTACATTATTATCAAAATTTAAAAAAAATTTAATCATATTTGGTGTTTAAAATTCCAAAATTAAAAAGAGCGTATATTCCATTAATTTATCTTATAGTTTTTATAATACTTGTTGTTGTAAGTTTCTTACCTGCTTATGAAATTCACTATCCAAGCCCGTATTCTTCTTTTGGTAGAGTGTTATACTATTATGGTTGGCAGTTTACATTCTTTCCACTGATTTTTTACTTGATCGGAGTTATATTGATATATTACAGGAAAACCATTGCTTCTATTATTGTTTCTGCTATTGGTAATGCTATTCTAATTTTGACTATCGTAATCTTCTTAGTTGAAGTGGCTAACATAAGAAAAGGTACCGGTTATGCAATAAAAAGTGGTTTTTTTATTATTGTATCCCTATTGATTGTTTTGATTATTATAAATATCTTAATGTTTGTATATAAAGCAGATTTAAGCACTAAACCTCTACCAGTTCAACCAGTAAATAATTAAGGCAAGAATAATATAAATTTTAAATCCATGGAATTGTTAATATAATTTAATTCGATTTAAGACTAAAGCATAACTAGATAACTTTTTTAAACTGCTAAAAATAGTTATTTTTAATCTATAATATCAACATTAATTTTTGATAGTTCATGAAATTTAATATTTGTGTGGCAGTTCCAATTAAATCTGGAGATTTAGAGCAAAACAAATCTATAATTAATAAAATTTTAAAAGAAAATCCTGAATTTATTGAATTTCGATTTGATTACATTGATAACAAACAGAACCTTACACGAGATTTTGTAGAAAAGATGTTGAAATATATTAAATCCGATACTCGAGCTATTTTTACGATGAGAGATGCTTCTGAAGGTGGTCAAATGGAACTTAATAATCACGAGAGGGTGCAAATTTTAGAGACATTGATTCAAGCTCAGCCTGAATATCTTGATATTGAAATTAATTCAAATGTGTCCATATTAAAGCAAGTTATTAGCTCAGCTGTGAAAAATAAAGTAAATTTAATATTTTCTAATCATGACTTTGAAGGAACTCAAAATTATGAAAAAACAGTTAAAATAATTGATTCTTTCACGAATAAATTGAAAAATGAGTTTAAAACCGATTCAAAAATAGTGGATAGAAGTATTTATAAGATCATCTTTACTGCTCAAAATTTTGAAGACAATTTGATCCCTCTTAAAGTGTGTAAATACTTCTCTGAAAAGAATAGAAAAGTAATCTGTTTTTGCATGGGTGAATTAGGAATTTTCTCAAGGGTATCATGCGTGAAATCGGGCTCTTTTCTAACATATGGCTCTTTTGAAGATAAAACAGCACCCGGGCAAATAAAAATTAGTAAAATGAGAGAAATTCACGAATTATTATTTTTTTCAAATATCTGAAATTATTAACTTTCTCTAAGCCAAAAGGACATATAGTACTTTGAATTTGAAATATATTATCAGTAATAGCTATCACTTTATCAAGTTTTGGATCATAACTTTGAGAAAATGCCTTCGCTACTGTATGTTTATAGTTTTATTCCTGAGATTTTAGAAGGAGAAGTGTTGCTATTTATTAAAGACATCAATTCGAGTAGAATGAATCCACTAAAAAGCATAAAGATGAAAAACGGAGTAGAAAACGATTTACAAGAAAACATTGAGAAATTAGTTATGGAATGAAAACAATAATATATTAGCAAGAAGATAATGAGAATTTTAGTTAAGTTTAAAATAAAAAAATCAGAAATTATTAAAGGATTAAGAGGTATTAATATATTTTTTTAATTTACATACCAATTACTTACAATAAAATGTTAAAGAATGAAAACTAATCATTGTATATTTTTCAAAAGCTCAGCAGATATGAGTGAGATTGAATCTGACTCAGTAAATCTGTTAATCACGTCTCCACCTTACCCCATGATAGAGATGTGGGATTCGCTATTTTCATCCTTTAGTGAAGAAATTAAACACGCACTCCAGGAAGAAGATGGTAATAAGGCATTTAATTTAATGCACGATGAATTGAATAAGATATGGAAAGAATCTATTCGAGTCATGAAATCGGGTGGAATTGTTTGCATAAATATCGGAGATGCCACCAGAAAAATTGGCAAAAACTTCCAATTATATCCAAATCACGTAAGAATAGCTGATTTTTTTCAGAGAAATGGATTTTCTGTATTACCTTGTATTTTGTGGAGAAAACCGACAAATAGTCCTAACAAATTTTTAGGATCTGGTATGCTCCCTCCAAATGCGTATATTACCCTTGAACACGAATATATCTTGGTCTTTAGAAAAGGAGAAAATAAGAGAAAAATCGCTCCGAAATCAGAAGATAGATATAATAGTGCGTATTTTTGGGAAGAAAGAAATAAATGGTTTTCGGATATGTGGACTGATGTAAGAGGGGTATCTCAGAATTTAAATAATAATAATAAAAACAAAGTAAGAGAACGTTCCGCTGCATTCCCTTTAGAACTCCCTTATCGGTTAATCAACATGTTTTCTATTTATGGAGATACCGTTTTAGATCCATTTTGGGGGACGGGAACGACCTCATTAGCTGCGATGATTTCCACACGAAACTCTATTGGGTATGAGATTAATTCAGAATTTATGGATTTGTTTAGGAATAACTTGAGGAAAGTTAAGCAATCAGTTAATTCGATTAATGAGGAGAGGTTAAAACAACATGTTGATTTTGTTAGAAGGTATAAGAAGGATGGTAAAGACATGAAATATAGGGCAGATAATTATAATTTTGGACTATATACTAAGCAAGAAATAGGTATACTATTATATTCTATTAAAGAGTATACTAAAAATGAGAATGAGTTTATTGTTAATTACGAAAAATTTGAATTTGAGCAAAAAAGCAAACTTGTTCAATCCCGCCTAATACATTAGGAATTTTTTTGAGAAAAAATCTAAAAAATTTATGACTTGGCTATAGAATTATCTAAACCAGAGGATTCAAACTTTTTATCGTAATAAATAGTAAGATATTTTTCAGTTTTGCTATAATATATGATGGGAATGGTTATTACTTCACGAACAGAAGACTTTTTATTTAAATATGAAATAGCCTTTATTTGAACTGGTTGGTCGCCCAGATATCCATCAATATTTTTTGATTCTTCTTCTGGAGTGGCGATTCTATATTTTACTCCTAACTTTTTTGCCATTGTTTTCAGGATAATTTCTTGGATAATAAACCCTTCGGCAGTTTTATCGATAACCAAGTCTTCCACCCATTCCCTGACCATCGCCTTATCTATTTTTTCCATGGCATCTTTCATTTTAAGAATCATGTCCATTATTTTATCAGTAGCGTTATCTATAGCATTCGGATGAGTTTTTAAATACCACTTTTTCCAGCCCTCATAGGTTTTAGTCGGGCATTGTTTGATTAATTCCGACATTTGACCAACAACTTTAGGGCGAGTACCCTGCGTATTTTGATTTGCGATGTTAATTAACTGCGTAGTATATTTTGGAAACTCCCTTTCTTTCCCTAACCATAAATCCCGCCTGGCAAATATTTATGGAGAATAAGGTGGGAAGTCTGGAGGTTGAAAAGCTAGCGGACTTGGTTGTGCTTTCGGAAAATCCCCTAAAAATAGATCCCGATCGACTCGATCAAATTCGGGTGCTTGAAACCTACAAGGGAGGACGGGCAACAAGTTTGCCGAAATTTATTGATAGATCAACATAACACATGTTAAAATAAATCAATTTATACAATTAATTCGATTTAAGATTGCAAAACAATAAGAAAAATTTTTTAAATTGCTAAAAATAGTTAATTTTATTCTTTAATATCAACTTCAATTTTTGATAATTCATGAAATTTAATATCTGTGTGGCAGTTCCGATTAAATCGAGTGATTTAGAGCAAAATACAACAATAATTAAGAAGATTTTAACTGAGAATCCCGAATTTATTGAATTACGATTTGATTACATTGATAACAAACAGAAACTCACACGAGAGTTTGTAGAAAAGTTGTTGAAAATCATTCAAACCAATACTCGAGCTATTTTTACGATGAGAGATTCCTCTGAAGGTGGTCAAATGGAACTCAATAATCACGAGAGGGTGCAAATTTTAGAGACATTGATTCAAGCTCAGCCTGAATATCTTGATATTGAAATGAATTCGGACATGTCCATATTAAAGCAGATTATTAGCTTAGCCGTTAAAAATAAAGTAAACTTAATATTTTCTAATCATGACTTTGAAGAAACTCAAAATTATGAAAAAACAGTTAAAATAATTGATTCTTTCACGAATAGATTAAAAAATGAGCTTAAAACCGATTCAAAAATAGTGGATACAAGTATTTATAAGATCATCTTTACTGCTCAAAATTTTGAAGACAATTTGATTCCCCTTAAAGTGTGTAAATACTTCTCTGAAAAGAATAGAAAAGTAATCTGTTTTTGCATGGGTGAATTAGGAATTTTCTCAAGGGTATCATGCGTGAAATCGGGCTCTTTTCTAACATATGGCTCTTTTGAAGATAAAACTGCCCCCGGGCAAATTAATATTAGTAAAATGAGAAAATTTCATCAGTTATTATTTAATAACTCCTAAAATTTTGTAACGCCTCCTATATAAAAAGAAATTTTATTTTAAATCTGAATTTTTCCTAATCAAAATAATATATTACTATTAATTTTTAAACTAATTTCATTTGGTTTCCTTATTATGAGTGAAAAGATGAATGTTTTATTTATAATATCTGACCAGCACAGATATGACCACATGAGTTGCTCAGGAAATAGAATTTTAAAAACTCCTAATCTTGATCGATTGGCTAATGAAGGTGTGAGATTTACAAATGCTTTTTGCACTCATCCAATGTGTATGCCTAATAGAGCAACGTTATTAACAGGTCTATATCCGAACGTACACGGAGTACGGAGCAATGGTATGATCTTATCTAAAGATGTCCCTACCATTACTCAGACACTCGTTAAAAATGGATGGCATACAGCGGCATTTGGAAAATTACACTATCAATTTAACACAGCGCCTTACAAATCTTATTATCATTCTGCTGAAAGTTTTCAAGATTGGGTATTTTCGAAAGATGAGTGGCGCCCTGTTCGTGAGAATTTCCCCATTCCATATTTGCCTTAAATTGGCTTTTAGAAAACAATTATACATGATAAAAAAGCTATTGATTTGCTTAACGAGATTAAGCATTCTCCCGTACCTCTCAAAAGTAACGCTATGTCCTCTATGTACGAGGTTAATTTTGTCCTCTGGCTTAATCTTTCGGGGGCAAAATACTGCGCGTCTTCGATAATCGTTATGTGCTTGATCCCTTCGTAGTTTTTGCTTCCAACTTCAATGTTTTTGTCCCATAGGTATTTCAAAATCATGTTCAAGAAAAAGAGCGCGTCTTCTTTCTCTCCGCCTAATCGAATGATCGAGCTTAAATCTAAAAGAACGTTGTGTTCGAAGAGTTCTTTTACGTTTAGTCCCGTTTTTTGCATGAATATGTGCTTTAACGTCCCTAAGCTGTATCGTCTTATCCTATTTTGAACCGCGATAATGCTTTGCTCAAGAAAACTCATCGTTCCTTTTTTGTCTTCTAAGTATTGTTCGCTTACGGTGTAAAAAGATTCCCAATTGCGATTCTCTTCTTTAACGCACACTTCGTTTAAGATGTCCACGAAAACCCGTTCCATTTGGGGCGTGTATTCTACGCCTTCGAGCAATCCGCCACTTTCGAAAATTTGATACACGCGTTCCGCGTGAACCTCTGGATCTGTGCCTTCGGGATCGAATATGTTAATGGAAAAGTTCTCTCCCACTTTAATGATGAGCAAGTCTTTTATGTTCTTTTGCAAAAAGTGGTATTCTCCTTTAAACTCCGCCAACAAAAAAGGAATTTTGTATTTTTTCGCGAAATTCAGACTAAATGTTAAGTTTTTTGTATATTTAAGTAACTACTTCATTCTCTAAAAACCATTCTACTTTTCCCGAAAATTGCGTGTTTAACCTCCCAAGCACTCGTTCCTTCTTTAGAAGGTTATTACCGGATTCAAAAGGCTC
>JAUWBH010000161.1 GCA_030605085.1 Promethearchaeota archaeon
CTAAAGGAGCGATACCACGCCCTCTTATTGATGCATGAATTTAAGAATTGCACGAGGGTCGCAGAACTACTCAAAAAGTCCCGAAGGACGATTCAATTATGGGTTAATGCATTTAATGAGGGCGGATTAGAGGCAATTGCACCGAGTTCACCTCCAGGACGCCCTTCAAGACTCTCAGAGAGTCAGATGGAAGAATTAAAAGCGGATATTTTAACGCATCCTCGCGAGTTAGGGCATGAGTTTAGCAACTGGGAAGGAAAGAGCGTGGTGCACCACATTAAAAAGAAATTCGGCGTTAATTTAAGCGTGCGTCAAACACAGAGACTCCTACATAAGTTAGGATTCACGCTTCAGCGCCCAAGGTACAAATTTCCAAAGGCCGATCCTAAGAAACGGAAAGAGTTTTTAAAGGTTTTTAAAAAAAGCTGGATACTTTTAGAAAAGACGATGTAGTCTTATTCCAAGATGAGGCGAGCGTTCAGTTTTCCCCGACGATTACTCGAATGTGGTCTTTAAAGGGACAGCAACCTGAAATATTAACTTACGGTGGTCGGCAACGGCAACAACTCGTAGGTGCGGTCGAGCCTCTTTTTGGAAGAGTGCACGTGGCGTTTTCTGATACTTTAAAGTCGGAACAGTTTCAACACTTTTTAGAGGGTCTCCTTGCCAGATATCCTGACGCCAGAAAAGTCCTCATAGTCTTAGATAACGCTCGAGCGCATCATTCTAAATACTTGGAGCCCTTTTTAGAAGCTCATAAAGACAAGCTCGAACTCCTGTTCTTACCTCCTTATTCCCCCGATTTAAATCCAATGGAATGGTTTTGGAAGTTTTTGCGGAAGCAAGTGACGCACAACACTTTTTTTGATTCTTTCAAGAAATTTCAGCAAGCGCTCATAAAATTTATAAGAAAATTTAAATTACCATCACAAGAGATTAAAATGCGATGCAGTTTTGAGAAATTATTAATGGCGTTATAAATAATTTACTCGATATTGTAGAAAATCCGACAGAGAAAGACTTCTTAGCTTAATAAACACTATCTTTAATAATATTAAATATAATGGATTTAAAGCGCGCTAAAAAACGATTTATAAAAATGTACAAAGACACTCTTATAATTTACCTAACTGACAATTCAGAAATACAGGTGAAAATTTGCTAGTAAAAAAAATTAAAGATTTAAAAATTCCCTAATCAAAAATCGTTGGAATTACCTTTGTTGGCTATGTCCCTCGTTTTTAAAAATCAAACCGCAAATAAAATTTAAACCAAATTAAATCTAATAGTACTGATAGAACAAATTGCTAAACATTATAAATATCCTTTACTTTTTATATATCCCACAAGGTCGTCTATTACGCCTACGCACAAATTAAATAGATCTTGTACATCTTCAATGTTATATATCTTATCTGGGTGGTTTGTGGGATTTCTGTAATTTGCTCTAATTCTATCGCAATTATCGCATGTTACTTCTAAGTCTGTAATGCCATGCTTTTTATTATGCTTTTTAATTTCGTTAATAATAGCATCCCATCCTTTTAATTTCGTTAAATCGATGGATGGATCAAGATTTTGCAATAACAGCTTTAATAACGCTTCAAGACCTCTTAATACATGAAATGCGCCCGCAGTACAGCACTCTGTGGCAATGCACTTCCCGCTTTCTTTTAAATCGTATTGAATACTGTCTGGAATTGCGATAAAAATGTCTTTCGCGAAGCACTTTTCGATGTTATCCATTAGATTCTCAACGGAAATTCTTTTATCTGTTAATGTGTATACGTATAATGTACTTGTTTCTGCTATTATTACCTCTAATAATTTGTCCATGATCCCAAAAAGTTTACTTCTTAAATCTTTTCCTAATGAAAGGTTTACTTTTTTATCTTCGAGGTCTACTCCCTTTTCTTCTAGTTCTTTTTTAAATTCTTTGAGATTACGAAAACTTCGCGCTTCTTTTGTTATTTTTAATCTCTCAGACTGTTCAATAGCATCTATAACCCTATTAATATTACTTAAAAGATAATTTTCTCCAAATATTCTTGATCTTACACAGACACTCCTAAGATAAGAAATTGTCCCTCCCAGATGCATAAATAAAAATATTCAAGGAGATTTTAAGTGAAAATCTATATAAAAGTACAATGGTAAGCATAAATGAAAAATCTAAACTAATAAAGATTATCCAAAAGGAGCAACTTACTGAAGAAGATAAAGAAGAATTAAGACATATACTAAGCAAACTTCCTTCTGAAGAATTGAAATCGTTATTGGGTAAGATATATGAGCTATTTATTAAAAATTATATGAATCTTAATAGTCGAAATTCTGAAAGTGAAGAAGAAATTGCCCATTACAATAGGTGGTTAACAGATAACATTAGAAATTACATAATGAACCTCGATAATAGGATCAAGTTTCTATTTGAGCCGTATGAATCTTTTCTTAGAATGGATTCCCTTTTCGGTTTAAGTGAGCGATACCTTGTTAATCAGAGAACGATAAAGAATGCTAATAAAATAATCGCAAAAAGCGTATTGGATAATATGAGGGATAACCTCGTGCAAATAGTCCAAGAATGGATAAATAAAGATCCTAGATTAACAGAGCTACTTTTAAAAGCTCAATTTGACATTATTGGGTTCATTGACGATTACGAGATAAGATTCAACCCATCACCAACACCGTGGACTCCAATGTCAAAAAGTAAATCTTTAATTGAACATCAACAAGACATAGAGGGTATCGTAAAGGCAAAGGGAGGAGAAATAATTAAAGCAGAATGGAGACAAGTAGGAAAAGAAAAGAATATTAATGCTCCATTTTTTTTAATTAGATGCAATAAAGGACACGAATGGTGGGCTCTTAAATCAATTCTAAATCCCACACCAAGTAGACCATACAGCTCTTGGTGTACTCATCCCGACTGCAGAAGAAAGTCTTTAATCGATCATCAACGAGACATAGAGGGTATCGTAAAGGCGAAGGGAGGAGAAATAATTAAAGCAGAATGGAGAATAATAGGCAAGAAAAGAAAAGTAAATGCACCATTTTTTAAAATTAGATGCAATAAAGGACACGAATTTTGGGTTCGGAAAAATTTTTTAATCCCCTCATTAAGGAGACCAAAAGGCTCTTGGTGTACACATCCAGATTGTAGAGGCAAATCTTTGAGCGAACATAGACGAGAAATTGAGAGCATCGTAAAGGCTAAGGGAGGAAAAATAATAGATCAAGAATTGATAAGAATGAATAATAGGAATAGAGCACATTTCCGTATAGAATGCAGAAAAAAACATAGATGGTGGGTTCTTAAAAATAATTTAATACCTTCGGTTACTAATCTTGCAGGTACTTGGTGTCCTACATGTCAAGACAGAATTTCTGCTATTGGTACTTTTGGTCATGTTCCCATCGAGTATTTCAGTTTGATTCATTTTAATTCAAAAAATTGTAAAGTTGCACACGAAAAAACTCTTGAAGAAGGAACACGCCCAGATCTTATTGTCGAAAGAGAAGATAATTTTAAGGATAAGATCGAGAAACGCCAAAAAGTTGTTGTATTTCCGTATTATATAAAAAGGATTGCGGTCGATTTTACGATGTCGTTAACCTCTTCTACAATTTTGAAAAAATGCTTCAAAAATTACCAAAGTAAAACAAGATTTTTACTAATCGTTCTAATGCGTGAAGGAAAGTATGTAACGCCACAAAAGGTTCAAAATTTAATTAATATCAATCCAGATATCAATAGCGAAGACAAAAAAAGAATTAAAGTTATCAATTTCGAAGCATATCTGGATTTCTTAAATTTAGGTAGTCGTAACTTAGATAAGACTGAAAAAGAGAAGAAAATCGAATCAAAGCTTCGAGGGATTGTAACATTGTGTAAAAAGTCTGTTGATTCAGATTCTGCCATTGCAACGCTTGTAGAAAAAAGCGAAAAGTACGCTAAATTACTTGGAATTAATTGTATTGTGTAAAAAAGAGATCTTGGAATAACTATTAATTTTTGGTTTTAAGGTTAAAAATTATAGAAGCGAAACCATCGTGGAAAAACTCAAGAGTTTATTTTAAAAAAAAAAAAATTACAATACAATGATTTAATTAACCTTTATACTAAATGTACAATCGCATACTTCCTCTGATTTTAACTTAACGCTATTGAACTCAACACTATTTAATGCATTTTTAGCAATAGTTTCTATTAATCCTTCAGTATAAGTGCAGAAAAATTTATTAGATATCTCAATGCCTGCAGTTTTAAACGGGCACGCTTTAATTAAAATTATTATCTCATTTCCATCCATCTTTATTTCTGACTTACCCTCGCCTACTGCGGGATCGATTACTTCCTTTACCAACAGTTCAGAAAGTTTGTCAGGTGTCCACTTATCAATTTTATGAGTTTCTCTCAACCTTTTTTCTACTATCTCCCCTTGACGCTCCCCTATAAGTCGAAAGATGGTCTGAATTGTTTCTGGCCCCATAACGTTATTAAATTCGTCCATAGCCATTTTAAACATAGTGGAAATAAATTTTAATTGACCTATCCTACGCTTTAATCTTTCACTCATATTTTATCTCACTATTCTGATTTAAATATCTCACTTATTTTATTACTGGTATCCTCTATTTCTAATGTAACTAAACCTACATTTGGTTCTTTTTTTGTTATTGCAACTAAAATCACTCTTCCCGCCCCTATAAGAAACATGTTACCTTTATCTAGCTCTAAATTTAAGCTTTTAAAATTCCCATCAAAGAGAGCTTCCGCAGATCTCTTGGAAGTCCCTAAAAGAACTGCTGACATTGCTGCAATCATCCTCTCGTTTGATTCACTCGGAAGTGCAGACGCAATAACTAAACCATTAGTTCTTATAACTGCTGAACCTGTAATATCGGGTACTTTTTCTTCAAGTTCTTTTAAAATTTTAACTACATCATCGACTTTACTCATTTAAATCACCTCAAACTAAAAATCTACTACCAATAAAATCAACATAAAAATCCTAATATATAAATGTTTTGAGAGATGTTTCTAACTTTACAAATATTCGTTAAATTTGATAATTTTGAACAATATACTTTTTATAATATTTTGATTTTTTATAGATCTTCTGAAAATGTTATGGTACAACTGGACCAAGAGTTATAATAGAATTTTATTTAGAAAATCACTTTATGGGCGACATTATAAATTTAAAAAATAATCCTAACCTAACAAATAATAGAGAAATTAAAATTAAAGTAATTAGTCCAATTACAATTTCTAAAATTGAAATCATTAGGAATAAATTGTTATTTAAAAGAGAAATTGTTAATTCTGATAACTTTTTAATTTGTTTCACGGATCACGAATCTTTTGATGATGTTGCTTTAAATCACGCTCAAAAAGATGAGAAATTCGTTTTTTATTATGTTAGAATATTTCTTTTGAACGAAAACATGGCTTGGTCCAGTCCCATTTGGATAATTAAATGACTCTAATTCCTTCTAATTATTGACATGGCTAACTATTAATTTTTTGATATTATGAGTTAAATAATCAAAAATACATCATATTTAAATATAAATACTACTAATAATATTATGTAAGATTTTGATCATTAATATTATTAAAAATATTTTTGTCGGTTTGTATAAAAAAAATGTGTTATTTTAGCAATTATAGGAGGAAGGAAGATTTTTATAGGGACACTTCTGAGATTGAAGAAAAACTTTTAGAAGAAATAGTTCCTGAACTTGAAAAATAATAATAACATAATAAAAAATCTGAGGTATGTTAAATAATGTGTTCGTTTGGCATGTATTGGAGATTGAGGGAAGATAAGAAGGAGGAATTTGACGAAAAAGAACTGCCTTTAGAAGAAGTTGTCGTAAAATTAGAAAAACTAAAAGTAATTTAATTTTTTTATTTTATCTTTTTTTATAATTTTTTCACTTTGTACAATCTTGTGTATTTATTACAGAAGTTTGAAAACAATTTGATTTTAGGAGATGAGATAGATATAAATAAATGAAGTGTTTTTATATTACTATTAAGATGTGTTAACATCTTAATGTAATTTGTCTAATTAACAGAATAAAAGGATTTTTTTAAAAGAGTTATTTAAACAGTCCATGAGATAAAAATATGGCTGCACCTAAAGCACATCCTAAGATTGAAGTACTTCAATGTGATAAATGTGGCGGAACGATGACCTTAATAAAAGTTGCCGTTAAAAACTCAAGTACTTTTAAATTACTAGACATTTTTCAATGTAAAATTTGTAGACATTGGATAAAAACAGACTAATTTTTTGTTTTGACTAAATAAATTAGTTTTTTACTAAGATTTTTTTACATTTAAGTAAAAACATATAGATAGATTGAATTAATCTTTTATATTTTCTATTGTTATTTCAACAAGATTTACTCAAACATTAAAAAATTATAACAAATAAGGGTGAAGTTATAAAATGCTTGTATTTGAAGGATGGATTGATGGAATTACTGCAGCAGGCGTAGTTATTATTGGATGTGTATGTGGATTGATCTTTATCTATAAATCGAAAAAGCTAGAAGCTGGACTTCTTTTTTATTTGGGGTTACTTATTATTTTGGCGGGGCTTGCGTTTTTAGGAGTATTTTTAGATTTTTTAACCGTTATTTTCACTGGTAGCAATATGGATAACACATACGGAATGATCGGGCTCTTATCATACATCTGGGTTGCGCCCCTTGTCGTTCTTGGAATGTATATTGGCGCCGAGCTTCTGGTACCAGAAAAAAAGTTGCATATTACAATTGTATACATAATTTTAATGATCGTTTTTGAGATATTGATATTTTTAAATCCATTGGGCAGTTTGAATTTTGTTTATCCTAAAAAACCAGGTGAAAAGTTAATTGATTACAATCTCGTTTTGTTTTCCCCTGCAGGAATCTTAATGATTATATTTATTGTCTCGATGATAATATTCTTAGGCGTGGGTTTTTTAGTAAAAGGGATTCAAGCTACTGGAGATTTAAGGAAAAAATTTTTATTTTTATCAATAGGTGTTTTTATATATTCTATTTTTGGATTACTTGAGAGCTTAACTGAACCAGGACTTCTTTTAATTATCATTAGAATTGGTTATATTAGCGGTCCTATGTTTATGTATTTAGGATTAAAATCCTAAGTCAATTAAAAAAACTTTTTTTTATTTTTTTATTTTTAATTAAAAAAGTGTGAAATCTAAACGCTTTCATATATAATCTGATTTTAAAAAAAAAATATCTAAAAAAATTAAAATTGAAACTTAACATATTATTATTTAATTATTTAATACAAATTATAGAATGAAAATTAAAAATAAAAGAAGCGAATGATTAATGAGAATCTCAGTGGAAGATAGCCGAACAGGTAAATTGATAAAACTTGACGTAAAAGAGCATCATGTAATTGAACGTATCGTAGATATTATAATTAAACATATGGGTATTATTAGCGCTGAACAACGTTCATATACATTAGTTCTTAATGGTCAGGAATTACCAACTAATATCACTGTTAAGGACGCTGTTCATAAGTTTGGCTTAAAGGAGAATGATAAGTTGGCTTTATGGGCTAGGGTAGTTGGAGGGTAGCTCTTTAGTAATTCTGTCATATTTCATTACCAAAAAAAGGAATTTTAAAAAAAGGGCAGAATTTTAATAACCTTATTTCTCTTTATAGACTTATCTTATTCGTCAATAATAATGATATCTTCATCATCCGCCCCTTTTTCTTCTTCTGCTTCTTCGATATCATATTGTAATCTGAGATCTGCCATAGAATTTTGCTTAAAAAATTCAGCAGCTTTTTTACATATAGGATAATTTAAAGAATCATCAGGATTAGGGTTTTCCACCAACATTTGCAACGCCTTTACGGTTGATTCGAGATCGGAAAGGCGAGACCATTTCTTTAATATATTGAGGCAAATAAATCCAGTACCAGTTTCATCTGTATAATAGTTAGATTTAACAGGATGTATATTGGGATGGAGAATATCAGAGTACCAACTAAAATCAAGCCCTCCTGGATAGGGAAAGCTTCTGTTAAGCTTTAGAAAAACTCGATGGGCTTTTTGGGGGATTAAATCCATGTCACCTTTCTCTAATTTCATTAAAAATCCAACCGCTCTTATGTTGATTATAAATTCGACTGAGTTTTCGTCTTGAATTACGGTTCCTTCTTCGAGAACGCCTAAACTCTCTAATGTTTTTAACTCATTATTGATTCTGTCAACCCATATCTCCTTGGGTAATTCGGGAATTTTTAAGACCTTTTATTCTTTTATTTAAAAGATGAAATCAAATCTCACACATAAATAAGTGTTTTTAACTAATATATATTTCTCATAAATATTAATTTTAAACATTAATTATTAAAAAATTTCTAATTTATATGTATTTAAAGTTAATACTTTAAGCTAAAAAACAGTATAAGCTGAATTTTACATAATAAGAAATATTTTTTTGAAGTAAAATTAATTTTTTTTATAGGAACAAGTCCAACACTCAGGGTTTTTCAGCTTTTTAATTGTTTCAAATTTATTTGTTAGTCCATTATAATTAAGTTGTTTCCCTATGAGTGGTTTTCCTATATGTAAATTCCATTTTCCATGCTCTTTAAAATAATCAAGACCTAAAATAAATTTCAATACTTGTTGCGACTGAATTCCACCAATTATTGAGGTAGTAGTGATAATAGTTGCGATTTTTCCAAAAGTTTCACCATTTTCAGATTTAATTTCTTGGCCAGTACACGAAAATTTTTTCCACATTAAATCCAGGTCGGTACCAGTAATGCCACATTGCAAACAAGCTGCGTTTTCTACACTTGAATAAACTGCCTGAACAGAACCGTAAAATTCGTCAATTCCAGAATCTATGAAAGGGATACCATTATAATACGAATAATTATTTGCTTCAAGCCGAGCTTCTAAATTATCAAGGCAAGAGCAAATCACATCGCATTGTTTATAAAGATTTTTATCAATACTGTTTAAATCCTTTTTTATTGGAACGATATTTACCTCTGGATTTAATTCTTCACAGACTTTCTTAACAACATCGACTTTATATTTATTTTCTATTGCGCTATCCATATTGAATAAAACACATCGATTTAAGTTTGATTTTTCGATGATATCAAAATCAATTAAAACTATTTTTCCAATCCCCGTTAAAACTAAATTCTTTACTAGCTCATTGCCAGTCGCTCCTGCGCCAACAACCATAACTGTTGCATTAGCTATTTTATTTTGATCCCATCCGGCTATTCGTTTTTGACGATCGTACTTATCGTCGTCTATTGATGTCTCTTCTAAAACTTCTAAATCTTCAACTTCTTCTTTTTTTGTCATTTTAATGTTAAACAAATCGAGTTATTTATCCAGAGATAATTGCAAAACTCAGTTCTCTATATTTTTTGATATTATTATTGTCTAGCGCGAAAAAATTGAAAGAATCTTTAATAGGATCAACGACCAAAGCTACTTGATACGATTCAGGAAAGAAAAATTCTTGTGTTGCTATATCAATAGTACTCAAAAAACATCCGAAATTTGGATGAGAATGCCACCAACCGAGCACGCGAATGTCTTTGTCTTTTCTTTTATGTTTTAATTTCTGAAATTTTTCATCGTATTGACCAGCAGTTCCTTCAATTTGTGCCGTTGAATATTTATGACTGTGAATTGCGCCTTTAATATAGAGTGGATCCCTTATTATAACATATGTTTGTCCTTTCCATTTAAAGATATTCCCAATTAAATATCCAAATATTTCTAAATTAGTACTTTTGCATAGTTTTACAATAAATTCTATAACTTTTTTCGTAACATAAACCGGGAAAACGAAGTCATCATCGTCTATATTCATCTTTTCCTTTAATCTCGGCTTTGTTGTTCTTGAATTTTGTCTAATATTGAATTTATTAATATTTCATTAAATATTGAATCTATCTCTTTTTTTGCATCTTTATGGATTGCAGAAAATCCGTAAGTTTTAATTCCAAACGATTTTTCTATTTTTTCTGGTTCAAAGGCAGCATCTTCAATATCTTGGAAGTTTGCGATTATGTAAAAATCTGCTTTTTTCACTTTTGGTTTTAATCGAGAAACTAATCTTTTTGTTCTTCCTAAATTACTTGCTGCTGAATTTGTAATAATGCAAATTGCATCCACAGTATTTAATAAAGGTCTATAAGTTTTTGATTTATCAACTAATTCTTCTAAATCGAATTCTCTTAACAAAAATTGTTTTAAATCGCCTAAATCAGATACATTTACCGTTTTTTGTATAACTTCAATTAAGTCATCATCTAATTCGAGAATAGTCTCTCCGGGAAATAAATCCATGATAGTTGTCTTTCCAACACCGATCTCTCCAGTTAATAATATTTTGGGAGGTATAAAAATATATTCTTCCACGAATTCATCAAAGTCATAAAATTCGGAGACACATCCTCTAAAATCTTCTAATTGTGATCGAAATCTATTTATAAATTCTTTTTTTATCAATTCAACTTGGGGTCTCGCTTCTTCTTCTGGATCGTCAATGTCGGTGACAATTACAAACATGGCACCAAATTCAATGTCGTAGGAATAAACAAAATTGCAATTCATGAAATTGAGGGATCTTATATCGCCCCCTTGAATTTCTTTAGCGAACGAGCTTATTGCAGTAAGGAATCCACCAATTAAATCTTCTTCCACAAAATTTTCCTCAACTTCTGCTGAAGGCTCCACGAAAAATTTTTTAGCGTAACAAACTACGCCCCCTAAAGTTAAAACAAAAATTCTTGAGATCATTTCAGATTTCTTTTCCTCTTTGCTTATTTATTAATAAATATAAAGAGCTCATTTACTAACATTGCATAATGGATTAAATTTTTAATACTCTATTTTTAATTTTCATTTTCTTATATTTATTTATTTTTAAGTTTATTGCACATTTTAATTTAATTCAATTTATATAGTCAAAAAAATCAATAACATTTATACCAAATATTATCAAATAATAGTATTTTTGTAATTATTTCGAAAATACTACTGTAAATCAGAAAGTCTTTACACTATAGACGCTTAAATATTTTAACTCAATATTAATATATTGAGGAGTTCCCTCAATAGTAGAAAAGTTTTCTCGTTCCGAGAATGGGAGAGCATAACTGAAAGCCCGTCCAGCGCAGATCTGGATGACGACCTTTCGGAGTAGAAAAGCATTCCCAAATTCCGCAACGGATGACGGGATAGAGGCGTTCGGACTAATGCCGCAAATAATTCAACAAAATATCGTTGATAACATTATTTGAAATAATTTGAATATCGTTTTATTCATTTTGATAGTCTTATTAATACTATTGCTCAGAATTTATTATCTGCAATAAATTTTCAATTTTAATACGATAAGTAAATATTACAAAATTTTAAATAAGTTCGAATAGATTTTTAAATCAAAGCATTAGTTATGTTATTTATATGAGCGACCAAAAAGAAAAAGAAAAAGTTACGGAAGAAGAAGAATCTCATGATTGGAATGTAGCTATTGAAGATAAAGAAATTCCAGAGATAAAACCTCCAAATGATAAAATTATTTATCACAATCTTATAAAAAAAGATTAAATCAAATTTTATCTTAATGTGACTATTTATCATTCTAATTATAAATGAGAATCCATAATGAACTTAGTAAAAGTGTTTTTTAGTAAATATTTTTAATTTTTTAAAAGATAATTGCATTTTAATTAAAATTATGTTAATCGAATCGAAATGACGACATTAAAAATAGGGATTGTAGGCGCAGGCTCTGCTGGGTTGTTTGCTGCAAACGAACTTGGTAAAAAAAACCTAAATAGTGTAAAAATCACTATTTTTGAACAAGGTCCTGAAGTAGATAAACGATTTTGTCCTCTGAAAGATGGGTACGCGTGTGCGCAGTGTTATCCGTGTAAAATTATGAGTGGAGTTGGCGGTGCAGGTGCTTTTTCTTCCGGCATTTTAAATCTAAACAAAAAGATAGGTGGAGATCTTGAAGAACTGTGTAAAAACGCTAATTTGAATGTTAACGATATTATTCAAGAGATTGATGATTTCTTCATTCAAAATGGTGCTCCAAATAAAATTTTTGATCCTTATCAAAATAAAGAGAAATTAAAAGAATTAAGAAAAAAATGTGCTACTTTAGATATTGGATTTGTGCCTATAAAGCAAAGACTTCTAGGTTCTGAAAATACTCCAAAAGTAATTAAATCCATTCAAAATTATTTAACCTCTCATTATGACATTAAAATTCTCCCAAATACTAAAATAATTTCTTTTGACAAAAATTTAACCCTAACTTTTGAAGAAGGAAGAAGAGAAAAGTTCGATTATCTTCTTTTAGCTCCTGGACGAACAGGGATGGTGTGGCTGGCCGAACAATGCGAGGAAAATGGAATCAACACATTTTACGAACCTTTAGATATTGGTGTAAGAGTTGAAGTCCCATCGATCATAATGGAAGAAGTCTGTGAACACATCCAACGAGATCCAAAATTCCACATCATGACTCCTACCTACAACGATTTTGTGAGGACTTTCTGCGTAAATTATAAAGGATATGTCGTGAAAGAGACATACGAAGAAAGTATTGTAGGGGTGAATGGACATCAACTTACCTTAGATGGAGATTCTGAAAATACAAACTTCGCATTTTTAATTCGACAGCGTTTAACAAGCCCACTCGAAGATACAACCGAATATGGGCGATCTATATGTAAACAAACCTCAATTTTAGGAGGATATAAGCCCATAATCCAAACTTTAGGAGATCTGCGAGGAGGGCACCGATCAAGAAATGCTACAATTGATAAAAATCCTGTTAAACCAACATTGAAAGAAGCTACTCCCGGCGATGTAGCAATGGCTTATCCATATCGCTTTGTGATGGATATTTTAGAGGGACTCGAAATTCTTGACAATGTAATCCCCGGTGTAAATAACAATAGCACTTTAATATACGCTCCTGAATTTAAGAGAAGTGCTAAAAGAATCGAAACAAACGAGGTCTTAGAATCGAAATCTATTAAAGATCTCTTTTTTGCTGGTGATGGTGCTGGTGTATCTAGAGGGATCGTTGGTGCAGCTGTTACAGGGAAAATAGCTGCCCGTGGAATCATTGACAAAATTATGAATTAAAACGGCACTAAAAACATTTTTACAGAAGTATTTTATTGAGTGGGATGAAAATGGGCAATTTTTTTAATAAATAAAGAAAAGAGAAGGGAAAACGAAATCAAGCCAAAAAATGTAAAAATTAGGGAAAGAATTAAACTACTAAAGAGTTTAATAGAGGGCGAAATCCAATGTTATGGCTATCGATATCGTTTATTTTAATTTCCCTTCTTTGTTTTAATATAGTATTTAATATTTAAAAAGAATTGTATTATGAAATATTATGTTCGTCAAGAACTCACATTTTTTTAAGAGTTAGAAACAAAAATTTTATAAATATGTTTCATTAAAATTGAAACTTATTCAAAAAAATCTACGATTATTTAAATAAAATCACTATGATCTCTTCAATTTTTAACTTTTTCATTCTAATATCTCAGATATTTTAAGTTTTAATCCATCTTGTGCTGCGATTATTTTTTTTATATTAGTTTTTTCTTTTAATTTTTCAACTTGGCTTGATACACGATTCTTATTTGAAGATCTAAAACCATCCATATAGGACCCAAAATGCGTAATAATCAAAGCATCAAGATGTGGTTTAATTTTATTTAAATGTGGGATAACTTCGTCGGTGCAGAGATGCCTTCTGCAGAAGACAGAATCAGGTCTTAAAAGGTTAAGCATGAGAATGTTTACACCAGAAAATTGTTCTGAAAAACCATCAAACACCTTAGTATCACTTGAAAATGCGATTGTATAATCTTTAAGATTGAATCTAACACCAAAACCTTCTACATTTGAATGGATTACTTTTGTTCCAATTATTTCTATACCATTGTAATCTAAACAATCTGCAGATTTAAATACAATTACCTTTTCGAGCATACTTTGGTGGTAAGGCTCAATATGTTTAAGTACATCATCTGTCGTTATTAATATTCCCTTTTTGAAATAGTTGTAATTACGATCGTGTAATGTTTCTCTTGAAGCCTCTATAATTGCG
>JAUWBH010000234.1 GCA_030605085.1 Promethearchaeota archaeon
TTTTCCAAATTTAAAAATAAAAGATTTGAACTCATTAATATGCTAAACGAAAAGTTAAAAATTCTAGCTCCTGAGGATAAAAGGCTTAAAGAAATTATCGTTCAATTAATTAGAAGAATCGAGTAATCAGTAATTTTTATACATTTTCTGATAAAGTAATAAATAGTATTCACTTGAAATAATTCGAGAATTTTAGCTTTCGCACTTTTTTTGCCCATTTGAATCACTATTAATTTTAAAGTCAATTGATTAAAGAAAAAATTAGATTTTACTATTTTATACCTGTATCTAAAACCTGTTAAAATCATTGAAAAGAAGTTATATTATCTAAAATATACATTAATTATATTATAGAAAAATTCATTCATCATCAAAAATTTCAAAATCGAATATTGTTGTTGGTAAATTCATTGATCTATCGCATTTTTGTCTATTAGCTACTAATATATTATGTTTATAAGATTTAAGCTTTTTTCTTAACTAATCTTTTAAACCAAAGGTTTACTGGCTTTTTTTCTGCTGTCTTTATATTCAAACCATGAATTTTACACTGGTTAACAAAGAATTCTATAAAATTATTATAAATTTCAATCTGTTCACTAGGTTTTTCAAAGCTAAAATACTCCCTGTTCTCTTCTAAATAAAAACTTTCCATTCCTGTTTTCATATGAGCTATAATTGAAAATCTTGCACCTTCCAATTTAAAACCAGATTCCATATAACCTTGGGACATTTTTAAGATTTTTAAGATATATTTTGAACCAATTTCATTCAATATATCTAGAACATCAGCAGCAATATTAGTATAGAATTTTTTTTTCTCTAAAATCGAATATAATTTATTCAATTGATCTTTAATTTTTATTTTCTTCTTTCTTTTTTTCATCTTCTCAATGATAATCCAGACTAAAATTGCGCTAAAAGTCGCAAAAAATGAACCTAATACATCGAAGATTAATTCAGACCAATTCATATCATTTTGATGAATCATTTAACAATTAAAATTGAATTTGTATTATAATATTATATCTTTAAAAAGAATTAAAGGAAATAATTAATGACTTAATAATTACTATTTCTAATTTAAATCAAATCACTTTAAGATATCTCAATTATAAAAATTAATCCTCCCAAGATTGAAATTTAGTAGTTTTGCTTTTAAATCTAATTACCACATTCTAATTTAACCAATTTATCTATAAATTTCTCAAATTCTTCCTTTTCCTTATATTTTTCTTCTTTTCTGGTCGAACATCCTTCGTAATTATCAGCAGTATGTTTAATTTCTTTCCCACAAAATTTACAATAGCTTTTAACTTCAATTTTCGCTTTGGATAGGTTATTTTTTCGTCCTAAGATTTCCTTATTATTTTTTACGATTTCGTCGTCGGACAACCAACTCCTGCTTAAGTATTGCGTTGCTAACGCAAAAGGCTTTTCGTGCGAATTTATCCGTACGATACATTGCCCCTTTTTTAACATCGACAAGAACTCCTTCTCGTGCTCCTTTAAATTGAGCAACTCCTGCATCAAGTTTTTTTGCATGTGTACTTGAAACGACACTAACACTCCGCAATTTGCGAGTATTTCCCTGCTAATGTTCGGACGCGTTGCAAGGGTTATTAAACACTCTCCCGTGCCCCTTAAAAGCAACGCGATGTCTTCGATGTAGGAAGTAAGCTTCGTTCTGGAGCTTAATTCTTGTGGCGCGAAATACTGAGCGTCCTCGATTATCGTTATGTGCGTAATGCCTTCGTAGTTTTTGCTCCCTTTCTCTATGTTCCTATCCCAGAGGTATTTCAACACCATGTTAAGAAAAAACAACGCGTCCTCTTTTTCTCCGCCTTTGCGTATTATCGAGCTCAAATCTAAAAGCACCCGGTGGTTAAATAGCTCCTTTACATTAAGTCCCGATTTTTTCTCAAATATGTTTTTTAAGGTGCTTATTGAGTAGCGCCGAATTCTGTTCCGTATCGCGTCAACGGTTTTTTTCATGGTAAAATCGCTTTGTTGTGCGTAATATTCGTCAAAAACGGAGAAAAACTTCTCCCAGTTTCGATTTTCCTCTTTTGGGCAAATTTCGTTTAGAATGTCTACGAATACTCGCTCCATTTGGGGAGAATAATCTATGTTTTCGAGCATTCCGCCGCTCTCGAATATTTTAAACACCCGTTCCGCGTGAATTGCAGGGTCGCCCCCTTCGGGATCAAATATATTTATACTAAAATTTTCTCCCGGCTTTAGGATAAGCAAATCGTCAATCTTCTTCTGTAAAAAATGGTACTCCCCCTTAAATTCCGTTAGAAGAAAGGGAATCTCATACTGCTTGGTAAAGTCCAGTAAAAACTGTTGCAAAAAATTGCTTTTCCCCGTGCCCGTCGTCCCGCACACGAACATGTGTTGCGCTAAGTCTTCAATGTCCAAAAAAAAAGCGTGTTTTCTCTTACCAGCGTTAAAAATCTGTCCCAACTTTATCGTGCCGATGCGTCCTTTCTTTCTCGACGGAAATTCCAAGATAATATCGCTTTTATTCTTAGAGGTAAAAGAAGATGTAAAAAGCATTACGGATACAACCAAAATAAGTATAGATATGTTAACGATGATTATGTCCACTATTTCAGGCATCTCGGTCGGAAATATCGGTATGTTAAAGCAAAAAATTATGATTAACGCAATAAATAAACAAACATAAACCGATTTTATGAGATAATCTACAATTACTTTTTTTGATAAGGCTACTTTCAACTCGTGCGTTTTGTAAAAATATCGTGTCACGGAAATTACGAACAAGATTATCGTAATAATGAATATAATTGCGTAGAAACTCATCTTAATGTATTTCTTTACGAAAAGTTATAAACTCCCCTCAAATTACCGCTTTTTATAGTAAAGAATCACGATATCGAGTTTGATTTGTGTAAGTAGGTTAGCAGGACAATTTTTTAATTGATAATAAAAGACTGTTCTCAAATAAAAATGGAATCTAATAAAAATTCTCTTCTTTAACTTAAAGCAATTAAAAAAGATTAAAATTTAGGTACTTACTTTTATAAAATATCTTCTTTTTAATTATTAGAAATTCGCTTTATTTAAGTGATATATAGAAATGGCAAAAAGTTCTTTTATTGAGTTTTTACATGTAAAGGAAGTCGGTTTATTTAAGAGACTGAATATTAGTTTTAATCGAAATTTTAATTTTATAATTGGTCCAAATGGTTGTGGTAAGACTTCCATTTTGAGATGTTTAGCAATTATACTAAATCCTAACCGAGCCGAAGTCTCTCGATATGGTAGAAATTCAGAACTATGGGTTGATATAATATTTAATAAAAAAAAATGTAGAGTAGGTCTAGGTAACGGATGGGTTTCTGAACCAAGAAAATATAGAGAAGCCACAAGAGGGCGTTATAGCGCACCGCCTAAAAATCCTAATAAGGATATTGTGATACATCCAGCATATTTAGAAAATGCGGGTATACTTTTTGCTCCACTATTTATTGGAGCATATAGGCACATAGCCTATAAGCAAATCGATGGAGTTTTTCGTGAATATGATTCGGAGAGACAAAGAAAGTTTTACCGTAGAATTGGAGCTCAAGCACTTGAAGGATCCTATTTACCTGGTGTGAAACAATGGATGATAAATCGATATTACAATGTAGATAAAGAATGGGCTAATATTGAAAGAGTAAATTGGAATTGGTTACTTGAAAATTTTAAACAAATTGGACCAGCAAATACAAATTTTGAGTTTATTGAAATTCAGAGAGATTTAGAACCTCAATTTAGTCTTGATGGAACAATCTGTTATCTAGAAGAGTTATCAGCAGGATATCAAGCGGTCTTATCTTTAATTTTTGCCATATTCGATTGGGTTGAAGGTATTAATGACAATGAGGATAGAATAGCGGAAAATGCAAAAGGAACAGTAATTATAGATGAACTTGATATTCATATGCATCCTGAATGGCAATTTTCAATAAGAAATACGCTAGAGAAACTGTTTCCCAACTTACAATTTATTACCACAACACACTCACCGCATTTAATTAAATCTGCTAAACCACATGAAATTATAATTTTACCAAAATTAAGCAGATTTATTGATGAAAAACCTTCTCCAAAGAGTTATTCTGGATGGACTACCGATCAAATCCTTGAAGATATAATGGATGTTAAAAGTTTAAAAGAGACATTATATGTTAAGTTTTATGAAGATGCTTTAAAAAGCATAGGAGAAAAAAATAGCCAAAAGCTTAGGACCATTATTTCAAAATTAGAAAAGATAACCCATCCCTCTGATACAATTATCGAGAAATTAAAAATTGAACTCGCATCTTTATTATTAGAGGAATAATTATGATTTTTATAAATAAAACTTCTGTAATCCCTCCAATATTGCTTGAAAGTCAACGTAAGTTAAACGACTTCAAAAAAAAATATGGATCCTTTAACAAAATACCTGAAGTAGAGAGGGATAAAATAGTAAGAAATTACAATCATAAAGATATAAAAGAAGTACTTTTTAATTGTAGTCATGAGAAGTGTTCTTACTGCGAAAACATACCTAGTTCAAGTTATATGGAAGTTGATCATTTTGAACCCAAATCTCTTTATCCTGAGCTGGTATTAGATTGGGATAATTTGTTACCAGCTTGTAGAAAATGTAATAATTACAAATTGAATCACGATACGAGAGCATTACCGATAATTGATC
>JAUWBH010000049.1 GCA_030605085.1 Promethearchaeota archaeon
TCTGGATCCCATCTTGGATAGTCTCCAATATGTTCAATTTCCCAATTCTTATCTGCTAATTTGAATAAAGCTTCAATTTTTTCGTAAATATCTTTCTTTGAAACTTCGTGAAAGCTTCTCTGACTTGTGATGATGTTGATAAAATCGTCGTTTGTTTTTATCGAAGCCAAATTACTCGATGTATATACTAAATTTGAAATTTCTGGATGCATTGAGACGGGCCCATTAGGAATCGCATATAACAAGTGAAGCAGTTTATTCTTAACCTTTTCTGGTAATATTCTTGTATCTGCAAAATTCTTGATTTCTTCTAATAAGATTTTTACATTTGGTTCAATTTCAGAAATTTTTAACATTATTTCTGATATAATTTCGTTTATAAAATTCTTTATTTCAACAAGTTGGTCTTTATTTACGTAAAAAATCGATTGTGCTTCCCTTGGTATGGCATTGGATCTATTGCCACCTATAATTGAATTTATTTCAATTGAAAATTTATTGTTTACAGTCCATAAAATTTTAGAAAGAACTTTTATCGCATTTGCTCGATCTTTATGAATGTCAACGCCTGAATGTCCCCCCATTAAGCCCTTTATAGATAATTTAACGGGTATACCTTTATTTTTGGATTCATTAACATTGTCATACTTAATCTTAATATTTGCTCTCGTAACTATTCCACCAGCACATCCTATTGTTATAGCATTATCTTCTTCTGAATCTAAATTTACAAGATATTCGCCGTCAATTAAATCTTTTCCAATTTTAAATACACCACTCAGACCCTGTTCTTCGTTAACAGTGAACAATAATTCTAGAGCACCAAACTTTAACTCTCCTAAATGACTTTTTTTCATAAGAGTTAATAGATAACATATCCCAACCCCATTGTCTGCTCCAAGCGTAGTTCCTTTTGCAGTTAACCATTTGTTCTTATTATATTCAATAATTCTTAATTCCAAAGGATCTTTTGAAAAGTCGTGCTTTACTTCTTGATTTTTTTCGCAAACCATATCTAAATGACATTGTAAAATAATAGCAGGTTTATTTGTTTTTGTTACTGCTGGAATTTTTACGAAAAGATTCCCTATCTTATCAACAACCGTTTTAAATCCAAGTTGCTCAGCTTCCTTCATAATATAATTTCTGATTAATTCTTCCTTCCCAGAGCAACGGGGAATTTTGGTAATTTTCTCAAAGTATTCCCAAAATTCTGATGGATTCCCTAAATTTTTTAACGTTTGAACCATATTTAACCATTCCAATTAAAATATAAATATGAATTATTTCTATTATTTATAAGATAGCATTAAATTCCTTATATAGTTTTAAACGAGAAAGAAACAAATGAGTTGGAAAGATCTTTATGCATTGAGATAGGCCCGTTTAATGTTAGTTTCCCCAATTCTGATAAAGGAAAAAAAAATCTCAAGAGAGATCATATAGTTTTTAATATATAATCAAGATATTTCCCGAAAAAAAATAACTTGTATTATTATGTAGTTATTTATCTACAAACTAAAAATTTTTTACAGTGTAAAACATATATATATTAATAGTCTTATTCTTCTTGCATTTAATATTAATATTGGAGTGATGAAAAGATGGAAATGAGAATAAATTATGAAGACTTAATTTTAAATTTATATCTAATTAGCCGAATAAAACGAAGGGGTAATCTATTCATAGCTAAAATGCTTTACTTATACGAGGAAGAATTATTTAAGAAAAATATGATTGGTGCAAGATATAAAATGTATAAAGATCATTATGGACCATATAATAAAACAATCAAAGATAACATGGAAGCACTTTCAAAAAATGATTTTTTAAAAATGGTACCTATTTATTTGTCAAAATATGATGGAATTTTTAATTTGTATAAAAAGAATAAAAATACCTTACAATTTTTAAAAGATATTGAAGAATTAATACAAAAATATTCTATATTCTTTAATCTTTTTGATAAGATCATTGATGAATTTGGAAATTATTCTGCTAAGCAATTAAAAGACTATGTATATTCATTAGAAAATACAGGAATTCAAAGTAAAAAAATCAAAGAATATAATTTATATGATTTAGTTTTGGATCCATTAATGATCAAAAATCCTCGTGTCTTTGAATTAGAAGAAGATTGGTACGATACTGTAGAAGTGTTATTAAATCCAAATATTCTTTCAGGGTTAAAGAAAGGAATAAACGACGCTCAAAAAGGATTGTTCACTACTTTAAAAATAACTTAATCTAATTTATTATAATGAAACCTCCAATTCCCGTTGTTTATACAAAGAATTTTATTGACCGTCTAAATATGTTCTCGCAAATGGAACGCAAAGCAATTAAATATAATTTAGAGCATCAAAATGAAGACGATATCGCAAGAGTCCCTTATTATAAAGGATCAAAAGAAGTAGGAGAAGTAATCTTAAAATATTTCAAGAAATTTAAGATTGGTAGGAAAGATTATCGAATAATGATAGAATATTGTGCAGATTGTTATCCTGAAAAAGAAATGAGAGAATATCATAAATGCTCTATTTGTGATGGAAATGATTTAAATCGCATAATAGTGTTTCATATTTATTTAAGACCAAAAGCTTATAGACACTATAAATTTACTCTCCCTGAGTTTGATTTTAATTCAGAAACTTAATGTTTACTCTATTTATAGGAAATGTATACATTGTATAAATTTTGCAAAGTAACGCGTCGTACAGCGAATAGGCAATATGTTCGATCCTATGGTAGCACATGATCCAACCTTGAAAATGATCAAGATTTTTAAATAACAAGGACTAAAATATCGTAAAAAAACTTTTTCTTTTTATTGCAAGGAATAGATTAACGGTTAATTAAAATAACAAAAAAAAGGAATATTAAAAAAAAATATAGATTAAAATTTATCTACTTTTCCTATAATAGTAGTTGACGCGCTAAAAGAAATTACGAGCATTACTGGAGCCAAAAAAGTTTTAAAGAAGAGATCGCCAAGCTATACGCTTCAAGATTTCCATCAGTGGTTCGCTATTTAAAACTCGAAGGATATCTCATATATCTAAGTGAAGACGAATTATCGGCAATTGACAAATAACTAAATCTTTCTACGAACTCATTTATTAACTACTCTGATTAAAAATATAAGGAATTTAGTGTTATTTTATAAATAATATTAATATTTATATTTTCATAGAGTCGATATATTTGACAGTCTTATTAAGAGATTTAGGAACGCCATCAGAATTTTGGGAGTATTTCGAACAAATATCCAAAATACCTCGTTGCTCTGGAAACGAGAAATTAATAAGAAACTATGTAAAACAAGTGGCTGAAAATTTTGGGTTTGAAACTAAAATTGATAAGGCTAGGAATCTTATTGTAATAATTCCCCCGAAAATAAAAAAAATGGATTATACTAAAGTAGTTTTACAATGCCATTTGGATATGGTCTGCGAAAAAAACGAGGGAATAACCCACGATTTTTCAAAAGATCCACTAAAATTAAAAATAGTTGAAATTGATAAAGAAAAATGGCTTACAGCTGAAAGAACTACTTTAGGAGCAGATAATGGCGTAGGAATTGCTTACTTATTGACACTTATAAAAAAAATTTATCTCGGAGAGTTCGATTTTGGCTCGCTAATGTTAGACTTACTTTTTACAGTTAATGAAGAGAGAGGCCTCACAGGCGCTCTTCTGATTGATAAAAATTTAATTAATGGAAATTACCTTATTAATCTTGATTCTGAAGAAGATAACAAGTTTAAAATCACCTAAAGAATTTATTGAACTAATTACTATTTTAAACTTTTTTCTAGGGTTGGGTTTTATTATTTATGGTATTTACCAAACTTGGCTAGTTATCTACCATACTCCTTTATTTAAAAACGGAGCTGAAGTTATCGTTATAATACGGTTAGTTATTCTCCTTATAAGCTCAATACTTTTTATCGTAGCAGGCGTAATTGAAATCTTGAGTTGTATATTATTATTAAAGAAGCCAAAAATAATAAATTTCAGGGGTACTAGATTCTTTTACAGGTTCTGATTCTTCCCGTGTGAATTTGTACAGCTCATCATTAAAAGCAAATATAATTTTGTTGCCGTCTTTTAATTTAAGTATTTGAATTAATTTGATTTCTACGCTATCTTTTAAAATTGAGCAAAAATCCTTTAAATCTTCATCAATTTTATCAACAAAGATATAATAGATACTATTAAAAATTTAGTGGGTACCCCCACTCGGGAAAAAACTCAGAAAATATATTTTATTATCCGAGACTTTGATTTGGATACGGAAAATTATAGGAAATGGATTGGGAGAAGAGTATCAACTTTAAAGTATCTAAAGATTACATTTCATTAAAAACCAGAAAACCAATTGCCCCCATAGTGATATAAACATCAAATTGTATTATATCAACAACACTATAAGAAGAGGTATTAAAAAAAAGAATAATTCAGAACAGAATGAAAGAAAAGGATTTTATGAAAAACATATCAATTATTATTTAAATTTTGACAAAAACAATTATATTACATCATTATCGTTGTTGAAGAGATTTCCAAACGAGACTTTCTTCAAAAAAAAGAATATTAATAAGCACAAGAAGATACATTATTTTAGATTTATTTCAAAATTCTTATTGCCATTAAAGAGGTTACTATAGAGTATTTACTATAGAGGGAGCTGTTTTATCATACAAAAAAATAGCGGAGAAATGCATTACTTTTAAAGATTTTGAAATAGAAGAAAAAATTGCCTTAGATAATTTTTAAGAGTATTATAAATCAAATTATGATAATTTTTATTCAAAAAATTTTAAGTCTATAATAGATATATCAGAAGGAAGGTTAGAATCACTTGCAGATTATATAAATAGAAGAAACACAATTGTTAATAGAGACACAATTCCTTACATTGTTTATGGCTTGTTCAATAAAAGAAAAGGTTTTGTTCGAGTAGGTTATTCTGGAAACGATCCAGTTGTAAGATTAACATATTACATCAAAAGATCATTAGCACTAAATACACCTCTTAACAAATTAACTAATTGTCATTTGGATATAAGGGCATTAGGTGACAAAGTTAAAATCCCCGAAGTTTTTGAGTTTCAAGTTTGGTATGTTGTAGAAGACGAGGCTTATGCCATAACTCTTGAGAGGTTTTTAACTATTTATTATAACAGAGCTAATAACAGCGTTGGTTACGATTTGAGTATTAATAATTATTATAATCCAATAGTAGGCGACTTAGTTCCCACTATGGAAGGTGAATTACATGGCACTTTAAATCCCGTTTGGTTAGATATACCTTCTTCGAAACTTGCTGACGCTGTAAAAAAAGATCCTACTATGGATTCTATTGAAATAAGATTCAATGCCTCTAGTGGTACTATTAGAGGTAGATTTATAACATATGGTTTTGCTATAAAAGGAATAAAAGGTTTAACGGGTGCCAGAGCATATTTCTTAAAACCCTTGATTGAAGAGGCTGTAAAAAAAGATTTGACTATTCACCAATGTATACAAATGTGTCTTGATAAAGGTGTTACATTTTTTAAAGATTTTAGTTATAAGGAAGATATGTTCAATGAATTTTGTGAATATATTTGGCACGATGAATTTGAAAGTTATGGTCTTTATAATGATATCATTAAGAGTGTTACCTATCCAAGAGTTAGAAAATTAATTATAACAAAAGAAACATTAAAAATAATGAAGAATCCCCTCATTAATTCGCTCAAAAAAGCCATAAGAGCGCTAGCCAAAAGGGGTGTTAAAATACGGAGAGTAACCGAGCTTAGCGATATTTTAAAATGGACAATTGGTGAGAGATACTCTCAGAGACAAGAAAAAGTCTTAAAACCAATGTTTGTGAAGTATTTAAAACAAATATCCCCCGTATTATCTTTGAAGGATATATTGATAAAATTTAATATTCCCCCGACTTCCGATAATTTAGAAGTAATACGTCATAAAATCTCTTCATTATTTCAGAAAGGTGTTAGGGCACTAAGAAAGGATCTCTGGCAAAATGAGCCAATTTTTAAGTTATTTGGGTCTAAAGCTGATAAATTAATTAATTACATTACGAAATCCATGCACATATTACGAGGTTTATTTGAACTCCTTAGAATTAATTCATCTTTTACAAGTCCTTCATTATCAAATGTCTTAGGTTTACACATTAAAGCAATTCATTATCAAATTGATACAAATTTAATACCCCTTGGATTGGTTGAATTCAAAGGGTGGCGTACTGCAAAAGGGCGAGGTAACGAATACAAATATAAAGAGTATGAATTCACAGATTTAGGTAAGAGATTATTAGAAAAACTTTTTTTTTGAATTAATCTTTCTTACCAAATCCTCCCTTATTTTAAAAATTCCCGAAATTTCAGAGGGTTATATAAATTTTTTAACTAAAAGACTGTTTCCTATCAAAATATAAATACAATCAGTTTTTTATTTATTAATAGATAACAGTTGTTTCTTTACAATAATATTATATAATGGATTGATATAAGAATTGTCGTGGAAAGATCTTTACTCAGAAGTTAAAAAGCGTAAAATGGAAGCATTAAACAAGAAAAATGTCGTGAAATTTGTTGAAGAACATGGTAGGATCTTAGCTGTTGAGGGTCAATTCGAAAAGGTTGAAAAAATAATTAAACACATGTATGTTTCAGAATATAAGATAATCGAATACCAAAAAGAAAAGAAAGATAAAAATATTATTGAGCTTTTACAATTAGATTTAAACAGATACGATGTTATTTTAATTGGTTGTCCCGGGAGAAGAATCCCAAACACGGCGTACTCTAAAATATTAGATTATGTGTCTAACGGAGGCTGGCTCCTTACTACAGATTGGGCTCTCTCGTTTATTATAGAGAATATTTTTCCCGGATATATAAGATGGAATAGGAATAAAACTCGTGGGCATAAGGAAATTGTTACTTGCCAGATTTTAGAACCGAACCACCCCTTTTTAGATGGCGTGTTAAGTGAAATTCAGCAAAATAAGTGGTCAAATCAATCGATGAAAGCTACAAAAAAATCTGAATTTCGTTGGTGGTTGGAAATAGAGTCTTATCCTATTAAAATATTAAACTATGACGCCGTTAAAGTGTTAATAGAATCTCAAGAAATTAAGAACAGATATGGTGAAGCCCCTGTATTATTATCCTTTGATTATGGAAATAGGGGGGGCCGAATAATTCACATGATTTCTCATACTCACCTTCAAAAGGGGGGAACTAAAGGAAAATATGTCTCCGCATTGATCTTAACCAATATTGTAGACGAAAAAGTATCCCAAAAAATGGGTATCTCCAGACCTTCCCAGGGATATGTTTCCGATTGGGAAGCACCATATGCTCAACAGCAATCTTCTCAACCACCGTTGGAAGATCAATGGGTTGCCCTCCCCGAACAGAATAATTATGTAACTCCAACCACTGCAGGGCGCGATTTCGGACAAACTAGAATATCTCAAATTGTAGAAGCTAACGATAATAATTTTTCATTTGCTAGTAAGTGCGCCTATTGTGGGAATGGATTCGCTGATTTTATGGGTAAAATTTATGTATGTAAGGAATGCAAAGCTCCTTACCACGAAAATTGCCTTAATTTTCAAATTAACGAGGGAGTTTGTAAGAACTGTGATAGAATTTTATTATGGTAGTCTGATATTTTAAGATAAAATTTAATAATATTCTCGCTCCCAATCTTTTTTCGGATTCTTGTTATGATTAAAAAATTTTAGAGGTAAAGCCAATAGTAAAACATTAGATGTAAGAATCACCTATATTCACAATTATCCTCCTTTTAAAAATGATCAGAACTCACCAGCTAATATGAGACTTAAGAAAGTCATGGAATTGGTTCAGGGCATTCCTGATGACAAAATTGCTATTATCGGCGCCTCAGGCTCAACTGACATGGGTTTCTTGACTAAATATGATGTAATTATCCATGGAAATAGCAACCTTGGCTCTAATTCTCATGGGGTTAATGAAACAATTAAATTGAAAGATGTGAAAACATATGTGAAAGAGCTGATCGTTTTCCTATGAGCAGATTTTTAATTAAATCGTTTAGTATTATAAATTAAATTTCATTATTGAAAGGGTTTAAATTCAAAAACTTCATTTAATTTTCTTATGAAATTAATATCAAACTATTTAATTATCAGAATTAATCTTATAAAGAGGTAGATAATAATGGTAGAAAAATTAAAAATTGGATACCGAATCGTCGGTACAATAAAACGGGTAAAAGGACATTGCAACGCAGGTCATAAAAAAGGAGACCAGCTAGAACTAAGCGGACACAACACTGGAGGATTATGCGGGTTTTTTTATCACGACATTTTCCCTTACATTATTATGCTCCAATTTGGGGGATCGTTCCCATCCGAATGGGGTGGAGATCCGGATGTTGTCGAGCTGGAATGTATGGATAAATTTAACGCAGTTAGAATAGAACTAAGAAGGATAAAGGATAAAGAATAAGGATCTACTCAATAAATTAAACTCCTAAATTTAATAATTATCTATTTTTTTTAAAGAGCTTAATAAAAATTAATGAATTATTTTAGAGAAATAAAAATTAGTTTCAAAAAGTATATAAAAATTAAAAAAAAAGCTAAATTTATAAAATCTAAGAGGAAATTAAGTTTAATCTTCAGTTATTGTGATAGCTTCCTCGGGGCATTGAGTTTCGCAAGCTCTACAGCCTACGCAGTCATCTCTCATATCGTCTATTATTTTTACTTTACCACCTTCGGGTTCTCCAAAGCACTCGCTTGGGCACACCTCGTAGCAAGTTCCGCATCTTGTACACATACTCGGTCGCTCGAGCTGATGTTCTGTACATGCGTCTTGGTCAATCTCGATTCCAAATGCCATTTTTTCTAACTCCTTTATTTTCTTATTCTTGATTTTTTTTTTAATATTATTTTCTAAAATTTATGTTTTGTTAATTTTCTAAATATTGTAAAAAATATAAGTTTCATTTTTAACTATTATAAATCTAAAATGAGTATGTTAGCTTAGATTATAATCTCAAATTTTATTAAATAGTATTATTTAGATTAGACATTAAAGAATTAATGTCTATACAGAAGATATAATTTTTGTTGAGAGAATGGATTTTATGAGAAGAAGAAATCTTATTTGGTCCAAGTTAATATTCTTTTTACTTATCTTTTAAAATAAAAAAAAATAAAAAAATTTAAAATTATTTAATCGCTTTCTGCGGCCTCTTCTGCTGCGAGCTCCTCTTCCAATTTTTCGATTAAAACATGAAATTTATTCTAAACTTCGAGTGGAACAGGCGCAGGAGTTGTAAGCATGCTATATCCGATCCAGATGGCAATTATAGAAATTAAGATTATGAGAAGCCAGATTGGAGCTACAACGAACAGCCTCCAATCAAAAATATCAAATCCCAGTAACCCTGTCAAGAACGCAATTTGAAATCCGCTCTCATCGGAGCCTCCAAGTCTTGACTGCATAAACAAGTCTACAACAGAACCTAAAGTATAAACAACAGCAATAAAGACGCCGACAATCATAATACAGAGTCCAATTATTTTATCTTTAGCTATGATCAACACCTTCCAAAATTTGGTTTAAAAATTTTACTTATTTTGTTATTGTTTTATCATTTTTTATATTGAGCATAAGGATATGCTTAATATATGTTATAAAACTGATCAATCAAATAAAAACCATTCGATTGGTGTTAACTGATCAGTTTTATTAAACTATTATTATGATTAATTATTAGATAATTTAGAAGTGATATAGATCTAATTATTGTTTAGATTTAGTGTGGTCAAATGTCTGGAGAAATTAATTATGTCTTAATTATTGATTCAAGTAACATGGATCTTAATATCTATTCCGAGAGACTTCCAAAACTGGGAGAAACTGTATCAGGGGGCACATTCAAGCAATTTTTAGGGGGAAAGGGGGCCAATCAAGCAGTTGCGTCTGTAAGATCAGGATCAAAAACCATTTTCATAGGGAAAATTGGGAGGGATGCTTTTGGGGATCAAATAGTTTCTCAGTTAACAAAAGAAGGCATTGATATTAGTTATATTGTCCGAGATTTGCAAGAAGCTAGTGGAGTTGCCTGTATCTTGATCGATAAAAATGGGGAAAATATGATTAGCGTGGCTCCTGGAGCTAATCTCAGGTTAACCCCTTCGGAAATTAGAAGTAAATCTGAAATTATTAAAAAAGCTAAATCATTAGTTGTGCAAATGGAGATTTCAATAGAAACAATTAAAGAAATATTTGATATAGCTTCCCAAGGGAATGTAATTAAAATTTTAAATCCAGCACCATTAAAGCCTATCCCCCTTGATGTTTTAAAAAATATAGATTTTATTATTCCTAATGAGGGGGAATTATTTCGATTACATTCTTTATTAAAATTCAAAGAGCTAACGGGAGAAAAAAAGGATAAAATTATACAAGCTTCAAGAGATATCGCCAATTTAGGTATAAAGTATGTAATTACAACTTTAGGAAGTAAGGGCTCTTTAATATATAATGGAGAAAATGACGATGTTTCAGAGGTTCTTGCGTTTAATGTGAACGCAATAGATACTGTAGGAGCTGGAGACTGTTTCAATGGGGTTTTAGCAAGTTATTTAAGTAAAAGTAAAGATATTGATGATGCCGTTAAATACGCCACAGCCGCCGCCTCTATTGCAGTAACTAGAAAAGGCGCTCAAGAATCGATGCCCTACGAAAAAGAGATTGAGGAGAGATACAACAATTTAAGTATTTAATTGAATAAATTGCGATTCTTTTTAAAAACATTTTCAAATTATTATATTTTTGAATAATATAATATTATACTTTAAGATATTATCATTATGAACGAGAAAATCCAACCCAAAAGAGGAACAGTATTGCGGAAAAACACCACTCAAGACTTGATCGTATCGTTAAATCGAGCGGTTCTCGATAACATTTTTATTATTAACGGGTCTTCGTTCATTACTGAACACATTACTATTTCAGATATCATTATAAAACCAAACGATTTTTATATGATTATCAACAACGGGAAAAATGAAATTACCATAGAGTATAGTCAAGACATTTCAAATCATAAAATTATTTACGATCCCTATAAATTTGAAAACTCAAAAAAAGTCAATCTTGAGCCCGATGTATTTATTAAAAAATATAATGTGCCCGATGGTTATATTGATACATTACCTAAATGGTACAGCTTCAAATTTACTTATCCCGATTATAATTTGATATTTATCAGACCGGAATTAGGAATTTCAATTCAAAATCATAAATATAGGAACGAATTTTGGAACATTTTGGAAGGTAAACCCATTATAATTAATGGAAACAATGTTCATTATTTTGTTAAAAAAGGCACTAAGTTCCAAAACTTGATTAATATGTACCATTCAATTATTAACCCACATAAAGATCAAGATAAATTTATAGTTTTAAAAGAACGATGGAATGGTAAATTTGATGAAAATGATATAGAACGAGTATTCAATCCAAATAATTATGTATAAAATAATGTTCAAACTATTCTGCAAGGGTTAAAATTCTCATTATTCTCTAAATCCTATTTAAGTTTTATGTTTTTTATATTTCTAATTGGTTGTAAATACGAAAAAACAGAAAAAATAAATTAAATAAATGACTTAATTGACTAATGTAATAAATTCTGTCAAAAAATACACGATAAAAAAATAATCAGAACAAATAAATTGGTGTAAAAATGGCTCCTAACGAAGAAATTGAAGAAGGAGAACAAGAAGATACTAAAGTAGAAGAAGATACTAAAGTAGAATCAGAAGAGTTAGATACAAAGGCCGAACTTGATCGATTACGGTTTCACTACAGGAGATATACATTAGACGAGTTAAAAAAAATGAATATGGATCAATTTATTCAATTATTACCTGCCAGACCTAGACGCAGTTTGAAGAGAGGATTGCCACCAAGACAGAGGAAACTTTTAGAACGGTTGAGAAGGGCATATCGAGCTAAAAAAAGAGGAAAGGATTTACTAACTCGCACTCACGTAAGGGACATGATTATCTTTCCAGAAATGGTTGGGTTGAAAATTGGAATATATAACGGAATGAAATTTGAGACTGTAGAAATTCTACCCGATATGATTGGACATTATTTAGGTGAGTTTTCCTTGACTCGAAAAAGAATTTCGCATGGAAGTCCGGGAATAGGAGCTACAAGAAGTTCAAAATTTGTACCATTGAAATAATTTATAAAATAAACCGAGATGAAAATAAATGCCTAATTGGAAGTATTCATTCGTTGAAGAACGATACGACATTGAGAGAATTGCGATGGCCTCTGGTAGAGATTTAAGGATAAAGCCAAAGCATGCCAGAGAAATATGCGCTGTACTGAAAGGTATGAAAGTAGATCAAGCAAAAATCTTCTTAGAGAACGTAATTAACATAAAACAATCTGTTCCTTTTAGGCGCCATAAAAAAAAACAAGCTCATAAAAAAGATTTAAAACAATTTAAATGGTATGCTGGTCGGTACCCGCAAAAGACTGCCGCAAGAATTTACGAAATTCTTACTGCTGGAGAATCAAACGCCGAATACAAAGGCTTAGATATCGATTTATGTAGAATTATTCATGCAGCAGCGCAAAGGGGGAGAATAATTAAGAGATACATTGAGCGAGCACATGGTCGCGCAACAGCAAGAAATAAGCATTTAACTCATGTTGAAATCGTTTTATATGAGGTTCCTGGATGAATTATTATTAAAAAGAATAAAATATATTAATGAAAAGGATGGATTAGAAAAAATGAAAGGTGATATGTTTACCACTCTCTAAGCACTTCATTGATCAAGGTATAAAGCTCATGCAAATAAACGAATATCTTAGATCTGAATTGGTTCGAGCGGGATTTGCAGGAATTGACCTACAGAATACTCCTCTCGGAACTAGAATCACGCTAAGGACATCTAGACCGGGTTTAGTTATTGGTAAGGGTGGTAAACGAATTCAAGAAATAACAGATGTGTTGAGGGATAGATTTGGATTAGAAATGCCTCAAATCGAAGTGGAAGAGGTAGAACAACCAGACCTTGATGCACAAATAATGTCTGAAAGACTAGCCTATTCTCTTGATCGTGGTAGACACTATAGAAGGGCTGGTTATTATATATTACGGAAAATAATAGAAGCGGGTGCGAGAGGCTGTGAAATAATCATATCTGGTAAAGTCACCTCTCAGCGAGCAAGAACCCAAATTTTCCGCGCTGGAACTATGAAAAAGAGTGGATTACCCGCCCAAGAAGCAGTAGATAAAGGTGTTTCTCAGTGCATTCAAAAATCCGGAGTTCTTGGAATTGTTGTGAAAATTATGCGCGCAGGTTATAAGATGGGAGATGGAGTAAAGATTAAAGATGAAATTTTAGAACAAGTTCAAAAACAAAAAGAAGCAGAATTAGCTAAACTAAAACCAAAAAAGTTATCAGAAGAAGATGTTGAGGAGGAAGAAATAATCGGACCAGTACCTGAGGAGCTTGATGAATTACTTGACGAAGTTGACGAAGATGATATTAAAGAAATTCCAATAGAGCCTAATACAGAAGGAGATGAATAAATTCAATAAATATCGGAAATTTTTAAAAATTAAAAATTGATGAAATATGAAGATTTTAAACGCCGCAAAAATCCGAGCAATGACGGAAAGGGAAAGACAAAGAAAATTAGTCGATTTAAGAGAGGAATTAATGTTACTCTATTCAATGCAAACTGGTGGGGGTTTATCTGACAATCCTGGAAAGCCGAAAATGTTAAGAAAGCAAATAGCAAGAATTCTTACAATTATGAACGAAGAAAAATGGGAAACCGAAGAATGGGTTGAGGAAGAATGAAAATTAATCCAAAATATATAATTTATCACGATTTAATTGGATTATACGCCTACGCAAAACATATGTCAAAACTTTCAGACAGCAAGTTCTCGGATATAGGTATAGTTATTGATGAATCAAGAAACATGCTTATCACTGAAAAAAATAAAACAATAAAGAAATATATTAAAAAAGATCACATCTTTAGGTTTAAACTTCCAAATGAAATGGAAAATGAGGAAAAATACATGTTGGAAGTTAGGGGATCCAAAATTGTGGGTCGTCCTGATATTAGGTTAAGAAATTTAAAGAGAAAAAGATGGTTTAAAAAATAATATGAATTGATTTAAAATGAGTAGTCGAAATATAGGAATTCCGGGTGTAAAACCCCCCAAAGGAAAGGAATGTAGCGACAAATTTTGTCCGTTTCATGGAACAACAAGAATAAGAGGAAAAATTACTCAAGGAGTTGTAGTAAGCAAAAAATTGAGGAATTCCGTCATTATAAGAAGAGATTATGTACAATTTATTAAAAAATTTCAAAGATATGAACGACGAAATACTCGGATTTCGGTTCATTTACCCGAATGTTTATGGTACGAGATTGAAGTGGGAGATTTGGTCAGAGTAGGTGAATCTCGAAAAATATCAAAAACAAAGTCCTTTATAGTGTTAGACAAAATTGAAGCCAAAGGAGTGAGCTAAAATGGGAACAAGACGTAAAACTGTACGAAAAAGGATGTCAAAACCTCGAACTAGTTATGGTTTATGCAATGGTTCAAAAATTCTAATTACAGATAATTCTGGAGCGAAAATTGCACAAATTATTAATGTGGATCGCAGTAAAACTCGCTTAAGAAGATTGCCAAAAGCAACAGTTGGGAGCGTTTGTACGGTCACGATCAAAAAGGGGAAACCTGAGCTTCGTGGCAATATTTTAAAAGCAGTCATTGTTCGGCAAAAAATGATATACAGGAGAGTAGATGGAACAAGATTGGCCTTCGAAGATAACGCTGGAGTAATTATCTCAAAAGAAGGAGATCCAAAAGGCACTGAAATTAGAGGTCCTATTGCTCGTGAAGCTGCAGAATTGTTCCCTCGGCTTGCGTCAATTTCGTCATTGATTGTATAATATAATAAAATAAAATAAATATGGATAAAGAAGCATGAAAGTTAAGTCTAAACAACCAAGAAAGCAAAGAAAAGCTCTTTACAAATATAAAAATCATCAGAGATCTAAGCTATTGTCGTGTAGATTAGCCGACTTTCTTCAAGAAGATTATGGAATCAAGAGATTGCCTCTTCGCGTAGGGGATAGCGTCTCTGTGTGTTCTGGAGAGTTCAGAGACTTCGAAGGAGAAATTTTGGAAATAACAAAAGATTTGAGAGTAAAAGTGAAAGAATGCGTCTTTGAGAAAGCCGATGGTACCCAATTTCATCCTACGATTCATGTTTCTAATTTGATAATAACTAAGTTTAGGAAAGAGGGGAAACGCATGGATGCATGGCGCGCAAGCATGATTGAAAAGAAATCTGGGTTTACATTTATAGGAGGCGAGCTAGTAGCTCCTAAAAAATATAAAGAGGAAATGGAGGAGGATTAAATGACTCGACACGGAAATGTAAAAACACTTAAACGATTGAACACGCCAAAAATTTTACAAATAAAAAGAAAGCACGGGAAATTTTTCGTAAAACCTTCACCTGGTCCTCATCCAAGTAGATTTTGCTTGCCACTCTTACATATAGTAAGAGACTTGCTAAAATTTGCCGATAATCACAGAGAGGCAAAAAAGCTCATAGGTCTGGGCCAATTTAAGGTTGATGGAAAAATTGTTAGAGATAAAAACCTTCCCGTTGGTTTAATGGATGTGTTAAGCATTGAAAAGATAAACAAACATTATCGAATACTTCCAGATTCTCATCATGGTTTGATTTTACACGAAATCCCTGAAAAAGAAAGTACATTTAAATTATGTAGAATTAATCAGAAAACCACCGTCAAAGGTGGTCATATTCAGCTTAATTTACACGACGGAAGAAATGTTTTAATAAAAGTCCAAGACCCAAGAAATCCAAAAGAAGATGTTTATAAACATATGAGCGTTTTAAAAATTAGCGTTCCTGAACAGGAAATTCTTAAGTACCTTCAATTTAAAGTAGGGTCTCTAGCAATAATATTGTCCGGTAAAAATATCGGGCAAGTAGGAACCATTAAAACTATATCAAAACGATTTGGTCCAAAGGCAAGTACCGTATCAATTGAGCATAATGGCGAACATACGGAGACGCTGTACGATTATACATTTGTCATAGGAGAAGATCAATACGAAATTAATTTACCCATACCATAAATAATTAAAAATTACAAAATAATGAATGAGATTTTAGATGTCAGCCAAAACTAAAAAAATCCAAAAACCTGAATTTGATAAAACATGGAGCAACCCTATGAAAAAACCATATTTAGAAAAAATAATTCTGAATATTGGTGTGGGTGCGGGCGGAGAAGAATTAGAGCGAGCTATGACAATATTAGAACAAATAACAGGAAGGAAAGCTATAAAGACGCTCTCAAAAGTTAACATAAAGGAATTCAATTTGCGAAAAGGGCGCCCTATTGGAACAAAAGTTACAGTTCGAAGAAAGGAAGCTGAAAAATTATTAAAAAGGTTATTTATCGTTAATAATAATAAAATCCTCAGAAAAAGTTTTGATAACTTTGGAAACTTTGGTTTTGGCATAAAGGAACATATTTCCATCCCTGGAATTGAGTATGATGGTAACATCGGTATTTGGGGCTTAGATGTGTGTGGTAGGCTTATACGCCCAGGAATGAGAGTAAAATATCGCCGGGCTAAACGCTCAAAAATTTCAAAAAATCATTATGTTTCTCGTTCAGAAGCTCAATATTATTTAAAAAGGAATTTTAACGTAGAAATAGTTAAAGTTTTAGACTTAGATTTTATATAAAATGAAAAAATGGAACAATTAGAAAACTTAACGTTTTCTTTAATTAAATAAAAGAAATTAAAATCTTTTTAAATTAGTTTATCATATCTTTAAAGTATTACACTTTCGACAATTTTAGGGTTCCTTTTCTCATATTTTTTTCCTTGAGGCATATTTTTACTCTTAGAGACAAGATACGGAACGATGCTTCTTATTACTCAAATCGTTTAAATCCAATATTTATAATCTTTAGAGGAGATCTCTAAATAACTTTACCTATCTCGTAGAAGCACCTACGGCATATATTTAAACCATACCTTCTAATAATTGCTCTATGGGTATGACATCTTCTGCACTCCCGTTGACCCCTTCCATAGTTCTTTGATTGAGGTATTGTACGGCACCTTATGATTTTCAATAATTATATAATTTATTATAACTTTTTCAATCTATAATACTTAATGTAAAGTTATAATCGGAGATTTCATATTAATTTTATCAATTAAAATAAGAATTATGGGAATTATAAAAATAATTTTCAAATTTTTTGCTTTTGTTTTGCATTACTATTCTAATTGATAAAATTAAAATTTAATCCATAACTAGTTAGAACAATATGGAGTAAAGAACAGATAAAGTAATAATTTTATCACTTGAGTATAGAATTTTCAAAAAGTCATAAAATATTATTTCTTAATTTTTTATAAATTACTAAAAAATTACCAATATGATAGATAAAACCATCGGTATTAAAAGCACAAACGATTTGAATAATAAAAATGCATGAAAAAAAGAAAGTGTTGGATATATGGGGAGAAATACTCTAGCAGACGCTTGCAATGTGATTAAAAATGCTGAATTTGCCAGACGAAAAGAAGTCATCATTAGTCCGGCATCCAGATTACTTCAAAGGATATTAAGAATCTTTCAGAAATATGCCTATATAGGCGAATTTGAGTTATATGACGATGGTCGTCAAGGGAAATTCAAAATTGCCCTACTTGGAAAAATTAACGAATGTAAAGCTTTAATGCGTCTAAATTATAAAGTTAACCAATTTGAGGGATTAGAAAGAAAATTATTACCTGCTCCTGGATTGGGAATAATTATATTGACCACGAATCAAGGGATTATGACTATGAAGGAGGCAGAAGATAAAAGTATTGGTGGCATGACTCTATGTTATATTTATTGATTTTAAATGATTATGAGGTAAAGAAAAAAAATGGTAAAAGTAGCATTTTTTAGAGATTCGCTGGAAATTCCTGAGAATGTCGATGTAAAAATTGAAGGTAATAATTTAATCACCATTAAAGGGCCAGAAGGTGGCCCAATAACTAAAGATTTCTCTCACACACGAGGAATTAAAATCTCAATTGAAGGGAAAAAAATCTATTTTTCTATTAATTTTCCTAAAAGCAACACTCTCGCATTAGTAAAAACGATTATCAATCTTATTAAAAATTTAATTATTGGAGTTCAAACAAATTACAAATATGTCTGTAAAGTATGTTATAGTCATTTTCCTTGCTCTGTTAGGGTAAATACTAAAAATAAAGAACTCTTGGTTGAAAATTTCTTAGGAAAAAGAGCTCCTCGAAGAACCAAATATCTAGATAATGTTAAAGTTGAAATCAAAGGAGAGGACGTTTATTTAATTGGTCCCGATAAAGAAAGTTTAGGTCAGACCGCTGCCAATTTAAAAAATTGTTGCAGAATTCGTAAAAAAGATCCGCGCGTCTTTCAAGATGGCGTATATTTATATAAAAAGCAAATAGGCGACAATGTAGTTTGGCAAATAAAATAAAATAAATAAAAAAAGGTCGGAATTATGCAAAGAAATAGAAAAAATTTATTAGAACTTCGGAAAAACCTTGAAAGGAAAAGACCTTCTTTTAGAAGGGTTGAAAGTTGGCGTTATGTTAGAGTAAAGGATTCGTGGAGAAAAGCAAGAGGAATAGACTCAAAAACTCGCCAAAAGAAGAAATCGGGTGTCAAATCTCCATCAGTTGGTTACCGAGGGCCTAAAAGTGTCCGAGGTTTACATCCTAGTGGATACACTGAGGTTAGAGTAGTGACTATAGATGATTTAGAAAGACTAAATCCGAGAAAACACGCTATAAAAATCTCTAGCACGTTAGGATCACAGAAACGATTAGCTTTAATCGATTACGCACAGAATAGAAATTTTCGCATTCTTAATTTGGATATTTCAGCAAAAGAAATGGAAGAATTTGAAACTATGTTAAAATCTCCTATTGATGAATTGGAAGAAGATGAGTATCTCGACGAGGAAGATCTTGAAGATGCAATTGACATGGATGATTATGATGATGAGGAATAAAATTGAAATAAGGGTGATAAAATGAACTTAAAAGCTCAAAGAAGAATGGCAGCAGAAATATTAAAATGTGGAGTTAATCGGGTCTATTTAGATCCATATTTGACCGATGAAATCAAAATGTCTATCACTAGGGAAGATATAAGAAATTTAATTAAAGAAGGAATTATTCAAAAAAGATATAAAAAAGGGATTTCTAAACACAGAAAAAATATTCGACATGAAAGGAAGAAAAAAGGTTTAAGTAGAGGTTTAGGGAAAAGAAAAGGAACTAAGAAAGCGAGAACTCCTAAGAAAAGGGCGTGGATTAAAAGAATTCGACCACAAAGAAAAGAACTAAAGAAGCTAAGAGATCGAAAATTAATAACCATATCTACATATCGTAAACTTTATAAGAACGCTAAAGGGGGCATGTTTAATTCAGTTACTCAGTTAAATCGATACCTTAAAGATAAAGAGTTATTAAAAAGAGGGAGATAAATAGATATGGCACGAGGTCCACGATATAAAAAGGCATTTAGAAGAAGAATTGATGGAAAAACTAACTACCATAGAAGATTAAAATTATTAAAATCGAGAAAATTGAGAATTGTTATTAGAGCCTCAAATAATCACATGAGAGTTCAAGTTATTGAATCTAAAAAAGGCGGAGACAAAGTTTTATTATCAGCTTTTTCAAAAGAATTAACTAAAAAGTTTGGATGGAATGCTAATACTGGAAATATTCCAGCAGCATATCTCACCGGCTACCTTGCAGGACTAAGAGCAAAAAAATTAGATATTCAAGAAGCGATATTAGATTTAGGAATTATATCTCACAAAAATCGCGTACTTGCTGCTTTTAAAGGTATTTTAGATTCAAGCGGCATTGATATTTCCTATAGCGAAGAATTTTTTCCCGAGGGCCTAGAGGAAAGAATAAAAGGTACGCACATTGAAAATTATGCTAAATTATTAAAACAAGAAGATCCAGAAAAGTACGATCGTTTCTTTTCTGGATATTTAAACAAAAATAAGATTGATCCCTTAAATATCAGTAAAATCATTTCAAGTACATTAGAGAAAATAAATAACGCTTAATTTAGCGGGTCGAAGATGTTAATGAGTCGAAATAAAAGAATTGAAAAAGAATGGATTCCAAAAACTAAGATTGGGGAGTTAGTTAAAGAAGGGCTAATTAGTCTTGAAAAAATATATCAAAACAACTTAATCGTAAAAGAAAAAGAAATTATTGATATACTCCTCCCAATGCTCAAAGAAGATGTTATTACAATCAGCATGGTTCAGCAAATGACCGCTTCTGGACAACGTTCTAGATTCAAAGCTGTTGTTATTGTAGGTACTGATGGTTATTTAGGTGTAGGCTCTTCTAAGAGTAGAGAAGTGGGTCCAGCAATTAGGAAAGCAATAGATAAAGCGAAACTTTCAGTTGTTCCAATTATAAGGGGATGTGGAAGTAAAGAATGCGGATGTCATGGAACCCATAGTATCCCTTTCAAAGTTGACGGAAAATGTGGGAGTATTAGGATTAAACTTATTCCCGCTCCTGCAGGAGTTGGATTAGCATGTGCAGATAAGGTTAAACAAGTTTTAAGACTATGCGGCGTTGAAGATATTTGGAGTAAAACATTTGGAGATACAAGAACGAGCGAAAATCTCGTTAAAGCAACTTTCGATTGTCTTAAAAACGCTCATAAATTTAATTTTAATATATAAATCCTCAGTGGTGTATAAATGGTTATGGCACAGAAAAAAACAAAGTCAAAAGAAGATGTTGAATTTACTCCGAAACTCTATTTCGCAGTCCGAATTAGGGGGGCTCCTGGGATGAGAAGAAAAATATTGGATACTCTAAAAATGCTAAGAATGCATAAGGTTAATCACGGCGTTCTTATATGGGGGCATAAGAGTTATGTGGGAATGTTAAATAAATGCAAAGACTATATTTCCTATGGTGAAATAGATGGAAAAACCTTAGTCAGATTAATGAGAGTTAGAGGAAGAGTAGAAGGAAACAAACCTCTCACTGACGAGCATATTAAAAATTTAACTAAATTTAAAGGAATTCCAGATTTTGCTAAAGCATTATTAAATGGAAAAATACAGTATCGAGAGAGAGATGTATATAAAATAAAACCTGTGTTTCGACTCCATCCACCAAGGAAGGGACACCGGGGTTCTATTAAAAAACATTTTCCCGAGGGGGGATCTTTAGGTTACGTTGGAGAATATATTAATGCAATAATCCACAAGATGGTTTAGGTGGAAGGTGAAAAGAAAAATGAGAAAATTTCCTAAAAAAATCCGAAAAATGAGAGGAACGCGCACGTGTGGGTATGGAAGAGTAGGGCAACATAGAAAAATGGGTCAAAGGGCTGGAAGAGGTAAAACTACTCAGTGGAAAAAATCAAAAAGATCTTTGTATTTGAAACAAAAAGAACTCGGATTTCCCGACCCAGATTGGATAATAGGGAAAAAAGGGTTTAAAAGACCTCAAGATATGGTTCGTCTTTCTCAAGTAAACACTTTAAATGTTAAGGATTTGGATTATAAAATTGAAAATTTTGTTCAAGATAAAGTTGCCAATAAATCTGGCAATACTTATACTATTAATCTAAACGAGATTAATGTACAAAAATTACTTGGCCGTGGGGAAATTAACAAGACGATTAATGTTTCAGTTAATAAAGCCTCTGAAAGGGCCATTGAAAAAATTGAATCTGCTGGTGGAAAAGTAACGCTTGTTTCACATCCAAAATAATTAATTCTTTTAATTTTTAACAATTGTAAATGTAATCTTTTTAACAATTGCTTCCTTTACATCACCAAATTGCGCGCAACTCGCTCCATCCGCTAAGTTGGACATTCAAAATTTTATTAATTAAAATCGTGTTTTAAGAAATATTTAAATACTTTAATCCATAAGGAAATATGAGCAAAAAATGATTTGCTCACAAAGCTGAGGCTCACCTCAAGCAAAACCCTTGAAATAGGATCTGCTTGCCGTGTTGCCAACATCAGCGACAGGAGCACACGCGCAATAGAAGTTAGAAGAGATACATCTATTTAAGTTATTACATGGTTTCGCGTTATCATCAAAACATGGAACACATTGGGACAGTAGAAAAATTACGCAGTGGCAGATCTGGGATGGGCAAGTTTGTCCAAGTTTTCAATATCTGTAATCTTTTTAACTTCTTATTAGTATTATTAGTGTATAAAGAAATTTTTTTGTTTATCTTTATTACACATACAACAATAAACTGTGATTAAAATGGAAAGTAAAACCATCCTTATATTGGCAATTCTTATTTCCGTAGTGGTATTAATTTCCGTATTAATTCTCGTTTTAACATTTAATCCTGTTAGTGGAGGATGACCTGGTTAAACACGAAAATTACTACAAATTTTTACTTCAAATGACTGAATTTTAAAAATTGTAGAAAATTCGGGATGAAAGAGTGGCCCTCTTTTTAAAGCATATTAGTTATTTATATATTCGATGTTAAAAATTGAATCAACACCTTTACTATGATTAATATTTATTTTTGAAACCTTCCCATAACTTATTTGAATTATAAAAGAATTTTTTAAGGGGATTTTAAGTATATAGGATAAGATAGAGCGAATTATACCTGAGTGAGTAATAATTGCCACTTTTTCATGATCTTTTTTGATGATTTCTTCAAAAATCTCGTTTGATCTATTAAATAAATCAAGATAAGATTCACCATGGTCAAATACACTATATTGGTAAAATAAAATTATTTTATACTTATTTAGGAGCTATTTCCTTGAGAATTGGTTCCATTATCTTGAATGCTTTTTTTAGCTTATGAATGTAATAACCAAGCTTAAAGGCCTTCTTGCAGTTAGTAAAAAGCATAAAATTGTTATCAGCCTCACCCACTAAAATGATTGTATAGCCTTTAATACCCCTTATTACAATTTCTTTTAATTCGCCCTGATTTAGACCTTTGCTAATTTTATCGCCTAGGGAAATTAAAGTGGCTGGTGAAGCAGAATAGATGTCGCCTAAAAATTTTTTAGGCAAATTATAATCTTTTTTTAATTCGGTCTGTTAATAACTATAAATACAAAATCATTATATTTTTTTTAACTAAAATAAAAAATTCGAGATTGGAATTCTCCAATTATAGAAAACATATTCTATTTAATCTGTATTTGTTTCAATATTGGTTCCATTATCTTGAATGCTTTTTTTAGCTTATGAATGTAATAACCAAGCTTAAAGGCTTTCTTACTGTTAGTAAAAAGCATAAAATCATTATCTACATCGCCCACTAAAATGATTGTATAGCCTTTAGTACCCCTTATTACAATTTCTTTTAATTCGCCCTGATTTAGACCCTTGCTAATTTTATCGCCTAAGGAAATTAATGTAGCGGGCGACGCACTATACAGATCGGAGATAATATCAGATGTTTCAGAGCTCGCAATCCTTAATCCCGTTTTGGTAACGATCGCAGTTCCCTCTAAATCGGTAGAGCTCTCAAGAAATTCTAAACTACGCATCAAATCGCTCAAAATCTCTTGATCTATTTCAAGCTCTGGTTTTTGAAACCCTTCACTCACTTTTATAACCTCACTTACTCAATAATATAATAATTTTTGAAAAATTTAAATCTTTTTTAGTTTGAAGTTTCTTAACTCTTTTAACATAACTCGATCGCCTTTGCTCACTTTTATGTCTTTATTTTCAATTCCAACAATTACAGCCGATTTCGTTCCGAATGTCCCTAATATTTTCGTGAAAGGAGGCTCTAATGCTTTTCCTACAATTTTTTTTGCTCCTATTGCACTTTGAGCTAAGCCAGTACACACGATCCCTTGAGAATGATTTGGGTTTTGAATGTGGCCTTTTTTAATTTTAAATTTATAAAATAAGGGAGCTTCTCTATGGATCTTTAATAATTCTGCCGATCCTAATATCCTTAGTGTTGTGGGTGGTAAATCTAATCGGCTTATGAGCATGATAGTTTTCTCTTTTCTTATCAATGCCTTTTCATTTAACCATAAAATTGCCTTAAAACCTATATCTTTACTAGTTGCGATAGTTTCAACCCTTTTTCCTTCGATTTCATAAAAAGGATATATTTTTCCAACAATAGTTAGCATTCCTATGGTAACATGTACTTGAGTACCAAAATGTGTTTCTGGTTTAAACAGTTTATTATTATTCACTTTTACCTCAAGAATATCGCATTTTTCGAATGTTTTTGGATTATTAGTAGCGTAACAACCTCGATAAATTCTACTAATATCTAAATTTTTTACATTAATACCTACTCTATCTCCTGCTTTTGCGGTTTTTACGTTTTGATAGAAGATCTGAATATTTTTTATTCTCCCAGAAGTATTTGTGGGTAGTACAATTAATTCTTGATTTAAATTTATTGCTCCTTTTAATAATGTACCAGTTATAATCGCACCCATGCCTTTAATTGAAAAATAATGATCAATAGGAATTACTACATTGCCTTCCGTATCCCTTTTAATATCTAAAGTGTTAATCATCTCTAAGATTCCTTTTCTAAGTTCTTCAAAACCTAACTTATTTTCTGCCGAAACTGCATAGATTGGGACATTCGCTCCAAAAGATGTCGATTCGAAAAATTTTCTAGTTTTAATAATCTCATCGTCAATTTTTCCATTAAAAAGATCTATTTTATTTAAGATTACAATGATATTTTTAATGTTAAGTGCGTCAATCATAATTAAATGCTCCCCTGTTTGAATTTGCGGTCCTTTGTTTATGTCAATTATTAATAACGCGCTATCAATGATTTCTACCAAAGAGGCGCTGATTTTAATTAAATCAGCATGTCCAGGGCCATCTACTAGAGTAATCAAAAACTTATCGAGCGTGAAACTTGTAAAACCTAAATCTATAGTAATACCCCTCTCTTTACTTTGCGGATGGGCGTCAATTCCTGCGGTTGATATGATTTCGCTTAGAACTGAGGCAACCGCTGTTTTACCGGAATCTATGTGTCCAAATAAACCAATATGAACTGGTATTTTCTCTTCGACTTCCATTGCTAAAATTTTTAAAAAAACAAGTTGAATAGACTATATTAATTCATATAATATTCCTTAAAAATTAAAAAATTTTAATTTAAAATAAAAATTTAAAATTGGGCTCCAATATATATATAAAATAAATACTTTTATTTTAATCATAAATATTATAATGATCAGCTTAAATCAAACTGAATGTGAAAACTATGCCGAGATTTTGTATTTACTGTGGGAAGCAAATAAAAGAAAATGACAGATTTTGTATTTATTGCGGCAAACCCCTCCTTTCTGATCTTCCTAAAACCAGTAAAAAACCTAAAGAAAAAGTACTTGACAAATTTAAAGAGATTACACCGAAATTAGATAAAAAGCAGAAAAAAGAATTGGAAAAAGAGGAGGAGGATAAAATTTTAGAAGATATTAAGGAAGTGGGCGGAGAAGAAGGGGAGGTAGAGAAGGAAGTAGAAGAAACAAAGAAAGAGAAAAAGAAAGAAAAGAAGGAAAAAGAAAAGAAAGAAAAAATAGAAGTTAAACCTCTCCCCGAAGATGTAAAACAGCAAATTGAATTCTTTCTTGAACTAACAGATGTAAGATTAAAAAAGAAATCTTTAGCTGATAAGTTGACTGATTTTCAGAAATTAATAAATAACGAAAAGTACGACACAGATTTCGAATTTAGCGAAAAAATTAACATTCAATTAAAAGCTGTTAAAACTCTTATAGAAGAAGTTAAAAAAAAAGAAAATGAGATTAAACAGAAAATGGATTCTCCTTTTATAGTTGAAAGGCTTAATCGAGGCATCGCAACCAAGAGATCTCAACTTAAAAATCTAACCAGAGAACATAGACTTAAAAAAGTAAAAGATAAAGACATATTCAACAAATTAAAGGAACGCTATAAAAAGGAATTGAAGGATTTAGAAACTGAAAGAGAAGAGTTGGTTGCAGGAATGAAATTATGGATAGAAGAAATGAAAATGGAAGAACTTGAAGTATCAACTGAGCAAAAACTAAATAAAGGTCAGTTTTCAGCCAAGGAAATTTCTGAAAAAGAATTTAAAGAAAAGGACGATGTTTTTGAGAGGAGGTTAAATAAAATTAGTAGCATGTTAAAAACATTAGAAAACCTTACTAAAAAAAAAATTAAAGATTAATTTTATTTGTATTATAATATTTAAAGAATTGAAAAATGAGAAAAAAATTAATTGGTTTCATAATTCTGTTAATTGCGTTATCTTTTCTTACTTTAGGGATTATTGAAGGTCAGTTTCTTTTATTTAACATATTCTACGAAGAAATGGTCGAGATTCCGTAGTAATTAATCCCATTGACCCTTTCTTGACGCAGGATTGTCCTCCAGAAATCCTTTCCTCATGTATATTTTTTCTTGGGACTTGCGTATTTTATTTGCCTCACTATAGTGTTTTTTGCACAAGTATATTTTATGGAGTTTATTTTCATCTACTTTAAATCCCGCTTTTTCAAGATATTTACCCCATTTATTTTCAGATAAGGATCTTATAGCTGATTCGTAGCAATCATTTATAGAACATTGTTTGCTCTTACCTGCGGTTTTACCAAGATCTTTTTTATCTCTAAGCTCTTTCGGAAATTTCACTCTTAAACAACCAACTAAAAACTTTATTAGGAAATAATATTTATGAATTTAAATAATCGATATCTTAAAATTTTTGTTATATCTATAATGGGTTCTTTAAATTTATTATTTGACGAAAATTTAATAAAAGAAAAATTATTCCCATTCGATTCCCCATCACGAATTTCTATAAAAGACGATTTTTTTACCCCTTCAGCAGTGCTTTTTGCTATTATGTCTTATAAAGATAAGCCATATGAATTAGTAATTATTCATCGAGCTAATAAAGGTTTAAAACATAGGGGAGAAATGTCATTTCCGGGAGGTAAATTTGATACCAAACTCGATAAATCTTTGGAAGATACTGCACTTAGAGAAACTGAAGAAGAAATTGGTGTTACAAAAGATAAAGTAAAAATTTTGGGCTGTCTTCATGATTTCCCTACAATGTCACAATACATAATTACTCCTTTTATTGGTATTATTAATAAAGACCAAGAATTGATTAAAGAGGAAAGAGAAGTTCAAGCAATTATAAAAGTTCCTATTAATTTTTTCGTAAGTAGAAAAAACTTTAGAGAACAAACCTTCGATTTAAAAGGGAAGAAATTACCTGTGTTTTATTTTAATTATTATGATAACATAACCAATAAAAATTATACCATTTGGGGAGCAACTGCTTATATGATTGTAAGCTTTATTGAATTACTATATGATTTAAAAATATCAAAACTTGGAATAAGACGGTTTAATGTTAATGAAATTAAAGATTTGAAAGATTTTTTATTATATAGAAATCAAATTACTGAAAATTTAAAATAAATTGAAATTGTGGAAACTGTGAACTTAATTTTCAACGAGAATTTAATAAAAAGTAAATTAAAAGAACTTAATTCTCCAAATAGACTCTCCATGCGAGAAGAGCATTTTGTAAATTCGGCTGTAATCTTTTTAATCATCCCCTATGAGGATAGACCTTACGATCTGGTCTTAATCCGTCGAACAAAGAGAATAAATGATAAACATGCTGAAGAAATGTCTTTTCCTGGTGGAAAATTTGACCCTGAATTAGATAAAACATATATAGATACTGCTTTTAGAGAAACAGAAGAAGAATTAGGTATTACAAGAACTAATATCAATTTATTAGGGTGCCTTGACGATCATTTAACGCCAAAAGGTTTTATAATAACTCCGATTGTTAGTTATATTGATCAAAATCAAAAAATGGTCAAGCAAGATGAAGAAGTGAAAGAAATTGTAAAAATCCCGATAAAATTCTTCTTTAATAAAAAAAATTATCGAGAAAGAACATATTTCATTAAAAAAGACTTAGTCGGTGTAGGAAAATTCAATTATCGGGCACCTAATGAGAAAAAATATGTGATTTTTGGAGCAACATCTCATATAATAGTGAATTTTGTCGATACGATTTATAATACAGGATTAATGACGCCCGGATGCAGAAGAATTAATTGTAATGATATTAGAGATAAAATTGTTAAGTAATTTTCTTGAGCAGACATGATAAATAATTATAGATTTTGAGGAGAGGACTAATTTAATTTGCATTTAAATACAGATTAGCATTTTTAGTTAATTTAATGGTAAGTATTAGCTACTAGCGGGATTGATTTTTCGTTAAATTTATTTAATTTGAAATAAACTTTTGTATATATTTCTATTTGATAAATATTTATCAATTTTTTTATCTAAAATATTTACTTTATTAAAATTGAAAAATGAACCTTAAAAATTTAGAAACCATTAATTTTGAATTACGAGATGATGGAGTAGGGATAATTACTTTAAATCGACCAGAACGCCTTAATGCCATGTCTTTTCAATTAACTGAAGATTTTCACTCAATTCTTGATTACCTCATGGTTCAAATAGATTGCCGTGTTGTAATATTAAGAGGCGCCGGGAGAGGATTCTGTTCTGGATTAGATTTGAAGGAAATAAACCTTTTATGGCAGAAAAAAAAGCCGGAACACTATAAAAAGTTTTATTATGCAAACATGCCTGAACTTGTAAAGAATGGAATCTATTTGCAATGGCGAATAAGTCAAATTTTTGTCAAAATGCGTAAAATAAGTCAACCAATCATTGCTATAGTCCAAGGACCTGCTACTGGAGGAGGTTTTGCTCTTGCACTGGCATCCGATATCCGAATTGCTGGTGAAAGTGCTAAATTTAGCAATGCATTCATTAATATAGGACTGTCTGGAAGTGATGTTACATGCAGTTATCACCTCCCACGGCTTATCGGCATGTCCCGTGCTGCTGAAATCATGATGACGGGAAGATTTTTTGACGCTAAAGAAGCAGAACGAATTGGACTTGTTTATAAAATAGTCAAAGATGAAAAACTATTAGATGCAGGAATGGAAATAGCGGAAACGTTACTGTCGAAATCTCCCTTAGGGTTGCGCATGACCAAACAAGCGCTGAACATGTCGCTCGACAGTCCAAGCTTGGCAACGATTAGTGAACTTGAAAATCGGGCTCAAGCTTTTTGTATTGTATCTAAGGATATGTTGGAGGGTTTGGATGCATTTAGAGAAAAAAGGAAACCAAACTTTCCATTGAAGTAAAGTATTGATAAATTCAGTGTTGGTTAAAAAGCAAAAAATATTGAAAAATTTTTTTTCATTAATATAATATTTCTCTCATCAGAGAAAAAATCACAAGGGGGTGATCTGATAAATACAAGATTTTGTCGGCTAACCAACTAAAAAAATAAAAGAAAAAAGATAAATAATTAAATACTGAATAAATGAAAAAAAATTAGAGCATCTTAAATAATTGCCTTAAAGCATTTGACATTATATAACCTTGAATTTGCCTTGTTCCAGCACCAATCTCTTGGATTCGGGAAATTCCTAATAGATCGTGCATTAATGTATTATCACAAACTCCTGCTCCGCCCATCAAATTTGCGCAACCATAACATACGCGCTCAGTTAATTTCGCACCTTGATATTTTAATTGAGAGGCCGTAGCGACAAGTTGAAAGTTGAATTTTTTAGGTAGACTCCCGAATTGTTCGATTTTTTTATCAATAAGTTGAGCTATATGTAAGTATGCTAAGGTCAAGTTCTTTGTTTTAGCCCATAAATCAGCTAGGGTAAAACCTACTCCTTGAAATTTCAAAATTTCTTGATTAAATTGTTTTCTCATATTAACATAAATTGTGGCGTGAGCAATCGCATTCCAAGCTTCTGCGAGATATAACCCTACATTAGCCAACCTTTCTAAATTTAACCCTTCAAAAAGATGTTCTCTGCCGAGTCCGGGCGCCCCTAAAACATATTCCTTAGGAACTTTTAAGTTAGTAAATGTTTCTTTACCGATGAACATTCTTGGTGTCCAAGGGATAATTACTCTTTCAGCATTCCACCCATCCCAAGAAGTATCTACTAAGAATTGGCCCATGGTATTTCCATTATCTTTTTCTGAACAAGCATAAATAACTGCCCAATCGGCTTTAGGACCATTTGTTTGATATATTTTTTCTCCATTAAGCGTGAAGCTTCCATCCGCTTGCTCATCGCAAGTAGTAAGCATATGAACCGCATCTGACCCTCTTTCTGGTTCCGTAATACACATACAACCTATTTTTTGCCCCATTACCAATTCTCTAAGTGCTTTTAAACGAACATCCACCCCTTCATTATGGTGTAGTATTGCATTGACGGCAAGTACTGTTGCGCCAATACTCATAGCCAATTGTGAGTCAAAAGAATCCGTAGCTAACATTCGCATAAACTCAGTTGTCATTCCATACAGTTCAAAATTAAGGTCAAGTTCCTTAAAATCATGCATGCGTGTAATTAACCCTGCTTTACCAATTTCAGGAAACCACTCAAAAAAATCTTCATTGTGGGTAATATTACGTTTCTTCTCCATACTAAGGAAAAATTTTTGAGCTTCTTTCATAAAATTAAAATGTTTTGGCTTTAAGATTGAAACTAAGTTATTATTCAAGAATTTATATCTATTTCTTAAACTCAATTTCTCTATTATATCATCATTTATACATTGTACGTCTCCTTTTGACATAAACCTCATCTCTTATTATTTTATTTAAAAAATAGAATATTAATCAGATTTATTAAAATAATCTAAATTATAATCATCTAAATCTAAATTATCTTTATAATTTTCTGTGTTTAGAAAATTAAGAATGTATCCTTATAAAAACCGGTTCAACGATAGCAACGCATGAAGGAACTGTTTCTAATTTTAGATCTGGAAATGTAAAAATTGGAAGAAATGTAATAATTGAATCTGGAGCAAAAATATTGCCAGGAGTCGAAATTGGAAAGAACTCAAAAATCTTTCCCTACGCTTTTGTTGATCGAGATGTTCCTCCAAACTCTGAGTTTAAAAATTTCATTTTAGTATAAGGATACAGACTATTAAAATGAATAAAATATATTCAAATTATTTCAAATAATATTATCAACAAAAAAATATGACTTTTTATATTTTTTTATTAAAATTTATACAAAATCACATTATAATCTAAGATGACAGAAGCAAAAAAGTTAGAAGTTTCGACAAGTAGACGAGAAGAGCGATACGAGTCTAATTTTATGGATATGTTTGGTGCGCAAGATTCTATGACGAAAATGGAAGAAGAATACGCGTCTTCTTTATCGCAATACATGGAAAAAGGATATGCTTATATTTTAAGTCCTTTCTTGATTAACGGATTAATCCGTGCGTTTAGAGCTTGTTTTTAATGTCGAAATATACTAGCGTGTTAGTTATTGGTAAGTAGATCCAGTGCTTTTAGTTTTATTTGTAAATTATTTTTTTTGATTGATTAGACTTTTATTTTGAATAAATATGGGAACTTTAAAATAATTGTTGAGAATAATAGTTTAGATTACTATGAATTTAAAAAATTCAGCAGAAATTATTAAGAGAGAAAATTATGATGGTAAATTAGACTCGATTTTAGTCTTACAATGTACAAAATGTCAGGAAAACGAGAATAAATTTAATGACAACAAAGAATGCAACGATTGTGTGATAGAGAATCTATATTTTAATAAAGATAAAAAATTTGAATACATTAGAATTGGATCAAAAAAGTTATATTTCGATACAGCGTCGTTGTTTTTAGGTTATTTTAAAAAATTGAAAACGATCAAAAGGAATTATCGAAAGATTGAAGAAATAAAAGAAAAGTGTAAATTCCAAGGATTAAAATGTAAAATTTTTACAGATTTTTTACACGCCTTTAAAATAGAAGACGAAGCTTTTATTAATCCTGTATTAATATATGAGAACTTTTTGGAAAAATTAGATAATATTCGCAAAAAAAAGACATTGGATTCGGTTTGCGAAAAATGTTTAAGTTCTATTGAAAGACAAATAGACATGAACATGAAGATTTTAGAGAGCCTCGAAATTATAGACGAATATTTGCATTTTATGAAACAAAGTAGTTTGTTTAGCGAAAAGTTTAGTTTTTACGATTACTTGTTTAATAAAGAATCTCAAATCGTAGACAAACCTAAAAAAAAGGGGATACATGATGGTGCCAAAAAGGTAATTGAGGTTTATAATATTGGAGATAATGAACTCTTCCAGATTTTAATTTCCAATATTAAGGATGAATTTGAAAGGATTTACGAAGTAAGATTATCTTTTGATTCTATCGCAGATAAAGATTATTTTAAGAAAATAACAGACGCTATATTCAAGGATTTATCCTCTTTAGACTTAGTACAGAAGACATCAATTGAGGATTTAATAAAACTATATAGACAACAATCTATAAGAGCAATATCTTCGTCTTTCGATATGCCTAAAAAAGATATAGATAAAATAACATTTTATACCGCTCTAAGAGCTATTAATCTAGATAAAATATTTCCATTATTAATTGATGACAATATCGAAGAAATTTTCTTGGATTCCCCTGAAGATAAAATTTACTTAAATCATCAAAAACACGGGCGATGTCGGACGGAAATTTATTTAACTTTAAGAGAAATTCAACGAATGAAAACACTATTACGCCTTTATAGTAGCCAAAGACTCGATTATACAAATCCTAGTATTAAATATGTTATGAAAAACAAGTATTTTTTTTGTAGATTTGCTATTGATGCTGAACCAGTTCATATAGACAATTTTGCTTTGGATATCAGAAAACTAAATAAGAATATTTTAACAATTCAGGATTTATTAAAAAATGGAACTCTTGACCCTTTAATGGCTGCATTTTTATACTTTAACATTTTACGAAGAACTAACATAACCGCTACGGGA
>JAUWBH010000030.1 GCA_030605085.1 Promethearchaeota archaeon
TAGAATCCCAAGACAACTTACAAATTATGACAATCTGATGGCTAGTATTAGAAAAATATTATATTATCCTAAAATTTCGGACGAGTTCAAAATATATCCCGGTCATGGTGGTTATTCTACAATAGGCAAAGAAAGGTTGAATTACTAAGATTTTGATATTTTCAAATTTTGTTTATTTTTGTCACAATGGAAAGGTAAATTCAGAGTCTGATTTCGATGAAAATTCACTATAAAAAAAGTTCCCAAACTGAAAAATATAAAATAGGTTTATCAATTTGTAAACTTATAAATTAATTCAAATAATAGATGAATATAATGAGAAAAACGAATAGAGTTTTTCGCTGTTTCATTCTTAGACATTCGAGGAGGGGAAAATGCCTGCAGTAACATCTTCGGATGGTCCGGTTGCGGTAACCGGTGCCTCGGGTTATGTCGGTTCCCATGTGGTAATCGCGTTGATGAAGCGCGGATACACCGTACACGCTTGTGTGACCGACCTGAACAACCCAGACAAGACTGAGCACCTACTGGCGCTCAATGGGGGCGACTACCCCGGTCATTTGGAGCTTTTTTCCGTTAATCTGCTCGAGGCGGGTAGTTATGACATACCGTTCACGGATTGTAGTGCTGTGCTCCATGCTGGTACACCTATGGGTTATGGTGGCGCCAATAACCCCCGACAGGTCTACGATGGTGCGGTGAACGGCACCAAGAATGTCCTCAATTCGGTAAAGAAAGTGGGTACGGTAAAACGGTTCATTTACACAAGCTCCTTTGCTGCTATCTATCACCCAATGTCGTCCGGCTATGTCTACACCGAGAAAGACTGGGCTTCGGACAATCGTGAAAGCGATCCGAACTGGACCCCAAACAGAATCGACAAGGATGGCGAGATGGCTTATGCAATGGCCAAGGTCGAGACTGAACATATGGCGAACCATTTTGCCGAGAAGGACGGTCGTTTCGACGTCATTTCTGTATGTCCTATCAACGTTCTAGGACCACTCCTCTCCCGGGTGCACGAGCGGGTGTATTCTTGGCAGTGGTGGCTCGGTCGTATGCTGGCTGGGAAGACCTGCCAGCGTTCCTGGAAAATATTGTGGAACATCGTCGATGTGCGCGACATTGGCGAATCACAGGCGCTAATGATCGAAAGCGAAGTCTGTAAGAACGGGTGGCGCTATCAGCTGAGTGCCACGGACGAATCCGGTGAACTTGACGTGTTACAACTTCAAGCGCACCTGAAGAAATTGTTCCCACAAATCGATGTGGGCGGTCCACCGGACGAAATTAACCCGATCATCGAGAAGTATGGCAAGGTCTACCAATCGCCGCTCGCCCATTGTGATAGGGTACGCGAGGAACTCGGTCTCGAGACTTATGCCATCGAGGATACATTGCGCGAAACCGGGCAAACCATGATCGATCTCGGTCTGGTGGAGCCGGCTTTGAAGTAGGTTTGGCTTTCAACTAGTGATGTTGGCGTTAAAATTCAATTCCATTTGGACGAATGATATAAATTGTACCAAATTGATCTCCAGCTACGATTAAAATCTCCCTATTATTCACTGCGATGGAAAAGGCAGGTCCTAAAATTGGAAAGATTGCCAATTCGGCACAAGTTTCGATATCCCAGACCCTCAATGTAAAATCTGACGAAACGGAAAGGATCTTCTTTCCATTAGGTGTAAATGCACAATCATTCACCCAATTCGAATGTCCTATAAATGTTTGAATTATAGCACCGGTCTCAACATCCCATAATTTCAATGTTTTGTCATAGGAAGCGGAAAGTATTTTCTTTCCATCCGGTGAAAACACACAAGCCCGCACGCCATCAATATGCCCTTTGAAGGTTTTTAGTTCCTTACCAGTTTTTACATCCCAGAGCTTTAATGTCATATCAGGAGGACCAGTAAAAGGCATTCCAGAAGCGGAAATGAACTTTTGAGAAGAACCTGAGATAATTTTTTTTCCATCTGGTGAAAATATACAAGTTTTTACAATTCCAGAGTGCCCTTTGAATGTCCTGATTTCATTACCTGTTTTTACATCCCAGAGTTTCAAAGTCATATCATCTGAAGCAGATAGTACCTTTTTCCCATCGGGTGAAAACGCACAACCTTTCAGACCATCAGAATGCCCTCTAAATGTCATTAAATCTTCACCAGTTTCTACATTCCATAACTTCAATGTTTCATCGCGTGATGCTGAAAGTACTCTCATTCCGTCAGGTGAAAATGCACAATCCCACAAACCTATAGAATGGCCTTTAAAGGTTTTAAGTTCCTCACCAGTTTTTACGTTCCAGAGTTTCAATGTCTTATCATTTGAAGCCGAAAGTATCTTTTTTCCATCAGGTGAAAATGCGAGTGCCATTACACTCGAAAAAATTCCTTTAGATATCTTGATTTCGGCACCAGGTATAACCTCCCATAGCTTCAAATTATTGTCAGAAGAAGCGGAAAGTATTTTCTTTCCATCAGGTGAAAATGCACAAGCATTCACCACATGAGAATGTCCTAGGAATTGATTGAGTTCTTTACCAGTTTTAACTTCCCATAACTTTAGTGTATTATCAAAAGAAGCAGAAATTATCTTTTTTCCGTCAGGGGAAAACGCACATGAATTCACTATATCAGAATGTCCTTGAATTCTTTTTATCTCAACCCCAGATTCAGTGTTCCAGAGCCTCAACTCACCTTCATAGAGTTTTCCGCAAGAGGAAAGAACTATTTTCCCATCAGGTGAAAATGCACAACCCTTTACACCCGAAGAATGTCCTATAAATGTTAGAATTATAGCACCGGTCTCAACATCCCATAATTTCAATGTTTTATCATTGGAAGCGGAAAGAACTTTCTTCCCATCAGGTGAAAATGCACAATCATGCACCCAATGGGAATGTCCTTTGAAAGTTAGAATTTCAGAACCGGTTTCGGCGTCCCATAGCTTCAATGATTTGTCATCTGAAGCGGATAGAACCTTTTTTCCATCAGGCGAGAATGTGCAAGCATTTATCCCAAATAAATGATCTTTGAAAGTTAAAATTTCAGCACCAGTCTCAACATCCCACAGTTTCATTGTATGGTCATTTCCACCAGAAAGAATGTTTTTTCCATCAGGGGAAAACGCACAAGCAGTTACCTCAAAAGAATGCCCTACAAATGTCTTTTTATCCTCCCCAGTTCCGACATCCCAGAGCTTCAATAACCCATCATTAGAAGCGGAAAGGATTTTCGTGCAGTCTGGCGAAAATGCACAATCATTTACCCAATCAGAATGCCCTTCGAATGTCATAAGGCAAGGATCCTGACTTTGTGGCTTATTTAACCAATCAAACCATGGTCTTGAGTAAGTTCCTGATTTCAGAATTTTAATCCCTGCTTTATAAACCGCAGATGAGTTCGGTTGGTTAATAGCCAGTTGAACACTTAGTCGAGGATAATTTTTAAGAACATGAGATTGATTTCTTATTAAGTATGCGAATTCTTCGATTCGAGTGAGATTTGACCATAAAGCATCGTCAAGTGAAAGTGAATTGTCATAATCAGTAATAAGATCCGTTATCATTTCAGCAAGGCATTTGGCTTCAATGAAAGTGAAATCGGTAAGGATTTCTTCCAATCTTGATCTTAAATCTCTCACTTTCATTAAATTATAAACAAGTTCCGATAATTTTCGATAATTCGGAGTTTTCCTCCCGTTTCTTTGATAATAGAAATCAACACTATCGAAATAATTTGCTAAAACTCGGTGGCAGTCTTCAGCAACTTTGAATAATGAGATTTTTTCTATTACATCGTTAAATTGGCGATGAAAAAACACTAATGTGGATGTGTGATCTACGCCTCTCGTTGTAAGATACGGCTCAAGATCAGACCGAAGTCTCGACCACACGATCCATGGGAGGCGGGGTTCAGGTAATTTGTGATATTTGCTTTGCTCTTCTTTATACCAGTTGAAATAATCGGTATCAGAAGTCAAGACATCGAGAATTTCGTCTTCAGTTAATCCATTTCTCGCAGCAACGATATAAGATAGTACTTTTTCGACAGTTTTTTTTGTATGATTCTTGTAAAGCCGTTTGAAAAGAATTTGAATTAATCCCTCTATGTCTAATGGCAGCGTGGTATGGCTAACATAGTCGTAAGAATTCCAAGTACGCGCTTCTTCAAAAGCAAGCTTAAGGTAAAGCGGAGACCCAGATTGAGAAAATTTTTCTAATAGTCCCTTTTGTTGTTCGGCTTGAAGCTTTCTAAGGGCATTTTTAAGAAGTGTATTTAAAGCTTCATTACCCTCATTTTGAGATAAGGGTTCAAGCTTGTATAAAGATTTAGGGAGTTTTTTCTTTAGAATTTCCATTATATCTTCCGCATCGGTTGCAACCGAAACAATTATTTTTACATTTTCAGGAAGTACTTTTGGCAGCCAGCCGAGACTGCGTCCCAGATCATTTTTTGATAGTTGATCTAAAGCATCAAGAATTAGAACAGCTTTACTACCACCTTCTACGAGTTTTAACTTTTCGTTAAATGATTTAACGAGTTTGTTATATTCAAAAGGAATTTCTTCTTCTATACCTCCATATTTATTGGTGATTTGTTCACAGATAGTCCTAAGGATCCCAATCGAACTTGAAGAGGAGACGGATGTACTGAAAAAACGCAATATGAATTCTGCGTTAATTTCTTTTTCCTTTAATAGCTCGTAGGCTTTTGCCATTAAGGCAGACTTTCCCGACCCTGGCTCTCCGAAAACCACAAATGGAGCTCTATCGTCGCTTTCTACGTAATTAACAATTTCTTTCAAAATGGACTCTCTGCCGACAAAAACTTTTGTACGAGACTTTCCAAATTCTATGTGAACGTTAATTTCTTCGTCAAGGGCGGAAACTTCGCTCATTTCTTCTAACTCTTTTAGAATTGTCTTTGAGAGAAATTCGTAAACGTCTTTACAAAATCTTTCCAAATATTCGTTTTTCTGCTCTAAATTTCCAAGATCAACTTTATATTGATGAATATTCGATGGTAAGCGTTGAACTAATTCGGATTTCAAGTTTGAGAGATACTTTCGATTTTCACTCTCAGGTTCAATAAAAGCATCTGATTTAACACCCTCAGGTAATCCTTTTGTTTTTCTAAAAAAACAATGAACATGGGTTTCGGCGTCAGGTGCTTCGAGAGCTCCCAGTACTATTTCTTGATGAGTTGCTGAAGCGAAATATTTCACCATTTCGTTTTTTGGTAATTTAGATTTTCTTGCTACTTCTAAAAGTGTTTCTCGAATTTCTTTTTCTATAGGTTTCCAATCGTCGTAATTTGAGTATTTTTCTCCCCGTGGTTGAAGTTCATATACTGAGGTAATAATGCCATTATCGAGTTTAACGAGCTCGTTTTCGTCGTGTTTATACCACTCTTCCACAAGAGTTTTTTCATTCTCAGAAAGATGAGTAGATATCACCTCATACTCGGTTTTAGGAATTTTAGATGGCGGAGGCGTCCATCCATACCTTTCTCCCAGTAATATTAGAAAGTTAGGACGAGGTGTGATATTTTGACATCGATTAATTTCTTCAAGGCAGGTTTGCATTGTTAATTGCTGGAGCCCAACTTCAGCTGGAATGCCCCATCTAAGATCAATAGGTTGAAATCGTGTGTTATAAGCAGCACATAACTCTTTTAATTTTGGAAATACTTTTTTTTGTAAGGCGTTTCTTTCCTCAATAAGGTCACTGAATGTAGAACTAAAAAAAACTCTAAATATTTTTGAAGTTTTAGTCATTTTAATTCATTAAAATGGATTCTATAAATAATTACTATAATATAAACTTCATTTATTTTAAATATTTCTTAAGTGGAGGTCTATTAAATGTATTTATATAAGTGCCGTTCGTCCTGGTAAAAAAACACCTGTGATTCCGAATCATTGTATAACCAATCTTCAAAAATCCATATATGCTAAAAATCTGTTTTTAAGCGAAATCTTTAGAATTTTTGAAAAATGTAATTGAACTGGATAAAAAGTATATGGATTTAGCAAAAACTGATGACGATTTTAATAATATAAGAGAATCAAAAGAATTTAAAGAATTAATATTATCATCAATCTTATAATGAACCAATCTTTGAGACTTTTGTTTTTCTTTTTTAGAGAAATATTTATTTGTCATTATTATACAATAATTTTACATATTCCTTTGAACCGATTGAAATTGAACTTCGATATGTTACCAAAAGAAAAAAGAGATGCTATTTTAAAAAAATAAAGACTAAATGTCTTTATTTAGTCTTTTGGTATTGTGCTGGCGTGCGCCTTTTTGCCAGACGGTACGAGGATGGTGTCCGCATCAGAAGACGAGACATTAAAGCTCTGGGACGCCGAAACGGGCGCCGAGATCAGAACCCTTAGGGGGCATTCTGGTTCGGTGGACGCGTGCGCCTTTTCGCCAGACGGTACAAGGGTGCTGTCCGCTTCGTCGGACCATACATTAAAGCTCTGGGACGCCGAAACCGGCGCCGAGATCAGAACCCTTACGGGGCATTCTCTCTATTGGAATCAGCAATAAAAACGTTAAATAACTTTTTCTTGACGCAATTTTTTTATATCTTGGTCGCTAAATCCCAATTCAGTGAGAATCTCCTGAGTATGCTGACCTAGGATAGGTGGAGCTGTTTCGACTTCTCCTGGCGTATCAGATAACTTAACTGGTACACCTGTTACCTTAACCTTACCTACCTTTGGATGATCTAATTCTTTTAACATTTGCCGATGCAACACTTGAGGATCTGTAAAAATTTTATCCATGGTATAGATAGGACCACATGGAACACCCGCATCAGTCAGGATTTTGAGCCATTCTTCTCCATTTTTAGTAATAATGAGGTCACTAATAATCTTTACAATTTCTTCCCGATTTTCAACCCGTTTGGCATTAGTGGCAAATTTAGGATCATCTATTAACTTTTCCAAACCAATAGCCTTGCAGAGCTTTTTCCAAAATTGATCATTACCAGCAGCAATATTAACATAGACATCTTTTGCCTTAAAAGCCTGATAAGGAACAATGACTGGATGACCAGAACCTACTGGTTGTGGTATTTCCCCCGAAGCAAAGTAAGCACCCGCCTGATAAGTAAGCCATGCAACCTGACTATCCAATAATGAAACATCTATCATTTGCCCTCTGCCTGTTTTTTCCCTGTTATAGAGAGCTACTACTATTCCATATGCTGCAAACATTCCTCCAGAAATATCAGCAATTGCTACACCCACCTTGATAGGGGGCCCTCCTGGTTCACCAGTAATACTCATTATTCCCCCCATTCCTTGCAACACCTGATCGTATCCAGATAGCATCCGATAGGGGCCATCCTGCCCAAATCCAGAGATACTGCAATAAATGATCTGTGAGTTCATTTCTTTCACACGCTGGAATCCCAAACCTAATCTTTCCATGGCTCCAGGTCGGAAATTCTCCACCAAAACATCAGACTGTTTAATCAGTCTATGAATAATTTCTGTGGATCTCTCACTTTTCATATTTAAAGTAAGACTTTTTTTATTGCGATTGACACTCATAAAATAAGCACTTTCTCCTTCTACAAAAGGAGGTCCATACGATCTAGAGTCGTCACCTCTTCCAGGCATCTCTAATTTGATTACCTCTGCCCCCATATCTGCCAACATCATAGTACAATAGGGACCTGCCAAGGCTCTTGATAAATCCAAGACCTTAATTCCTTCTAACGCTTTTACCATATCATACTTCCCTCTATAACATATATTATCAAAATTTCTCCGAAATTATTGTTTGTAATAAATGTATAATTATTTGTAATACGATTTAATATTAAGTCTTTTATAAGAGGCGTGAAAAAAGAGTAATCTAAAAGAAGTCATCGATTATTTTATGTATAAACAAAAAATTAGTGATGTGATTTTAAGAAATAAATGAAAAAAAGTGTTAATAATCATAAAAGGTTATAAAAAAAAGGAACATAAAAAGCAATCTCTCGAAATTTCAGATGTTTTAAATTCAGTAAAATAATTTTTAAAATACATCGATAATTCTTAATAAAAAACAAAAAAAATAAAAATAAAATTTAGATAAAAGGTAAATATCATGAATGAAGACATTACTGAAGATAGTGACTACATCGAGAAGGCATTTAAAAGACCCGATAAAAAGACAGAAATACTTTTCTCGTTATCCGCTTTTTTCGGCATTTTAATGTTCGGAATTTGGGGGCAAATTCAATTCTTTGCCGTTGCGGTGCTTTTGATACCGATACTATGGATACCGATAATGTATCTTACTTATTCAATCGTAGACGGGTTCAACGATCCTATCCTTGGTTACCTTACAGATCGAACTAAAAGATTTACAAAAAAATATGGAAAGCGCTATCCGTGGATTATAATTGGAGCCATTTTTGGGCCGATACCTCTCCTTTTAATTTTTATTCCGATCTCTACCTCTATAATTTTTGTCGCTATATGGATCACTGTTATGATGTGTCTTTACGAGACATTTGCGACTTTACGAGAAGTAAGCCACGCATCACTTTTTCCTGATTTATTTAGATATGATGATCAAAGGGCTAGTGTCAGCGGAATTACAATGATCATAACTGTTATAGCTCAAATCCTTGGAGCCATTACTATACCACTAATTATCGCAGGTTTAGGAGGTGTTACTAATCCAAACGCTTTTTTGGGGGCTGCGATTTTCGTAACAATTATTGCCTATATATTAATAATACCTTACAGCAGGGGTGTACGAGAAACAAAAGAAATGAGGGAATTACGTTTAAAATTAGACGAAGAAATAAAAGAGAGAACTCCTATTCTTGAAGTATTGGGTCGAGTCTTTAAAGATAGAAATTGGATGGCGATAACAATTGCATTTCTGTGCTGGGCAACAGGAGCGTTATGTTTTGCGGCAGGAATGAGCTTTTTCGTATTACATGGACTAGGATTAGGCATAGAAGTTATGGTACTGCCGTCATTATTAGCTCTCGCATTTGCTATGATATCAGTCCCTATGTGGGTTAAATTGCCGAAAAAAATTGGCATAAAAAAATCATATATAGTTGCTCTTGCCTCTGCCGCAATCGTCTATATTGCGTTCTTTTTTGTAACAGATTATACGGGAGTTGTTATCGTATTTGGTCTTGCGGGTATAATGTATAGTGCCTGCTGGGGAATAATATTTAATATTGTACAGGCTGAATCTATCGATAACGCTGCTGCAAAGACTGGTAAACGAGAAGAGGGAAGCTACATTGGAATTTTGCGGGTTTTTTCAGCATTTTCCTATTTTTTTCAAATTCTCATCTTTGTAATTATATGGGGATTTTTTGGCTACGAGCCCGCAAAAGGTCCTAACCAAACTTCTTTTGCCAAATTTGGGTTAAAATTCGCTATGTCAATAGTACCGTTTGTAATTACGATAATAGGGATGGTTATATTCGTCATTATGTACACTATAACTAAGGACGATGTTTTAGCAAATAAACAAAAATTATTAGAGCTGGGGATTTAAACCGGTTTAAATCAAATCTTTTTTTTTTTATTTTAACTAGAGAAATATCGTTACTATAAATCTGAATAGTCTTAGATATCTTCTCTACTTTATAGTAAGTCGGCAAGGGGCGATTAGAACTGCCCAATATTGCAACAGTCGAAGTATTTATTTTTTAATATTTCTGGTAAATAACAATATTTTAATATAGAAGTTATTTATTATAATTTTAATATTGTTTTAAAAGACTAATATATGACAAAAGAATTTTAACTTTGCGAGGTTAGAAATCTTTGACAAGTGTTCAAATAGTTTGCCCCTCGTGTAAAAAAAAAGGAAATATTGAAATTTCAGAGGAGAGTATGAAAAATGTGTCGCGCGGACTTCTCACAATTAATATTGCGGTCGATACAATCTGTAAACATTCATTTCTTGTATATGTAGATAAAAATCTATGGATTAGAGATTATTTCATTGCGGATTTTCAAATTGAAATCCCGGAGATGGCCCCAATTGAAGAAAATAAAGCTAAAGAAATTATTTCAAAAGATGCATTGAATTTAGAGGCAATTAAGCTTAATTTATCCGCGATTTTAATAACATATGTTCTTAAATCAATTTTACATAAGAAGAAAATAGCGATAATCTCAGATTTATCCTTTTTAAACGATCATATCCATAATTTCTTCAAGCAATTAACTCACGGTTTTTTTGATACAGATATATCAATAATTTCAAAAAATGAGTATATAAGTAATAAAAAGAGCTATAAGGAATATATAATTCTTGAGGGTAAAAAGGTTATTAGAGATGATGAGAAACTCATCAATCCTAAAAAACTAAAAGTAGAAAAACAAATGGTTAGCAATTTTTTTATGGAACATGATCCAACAGTCAGCTATATTGGACTCAAGAACGAAATTCGAAAAATGTTTGTATTATCAAAATCCATAGTCGATTTTGCCAGCAAATTTAAAGAAGATTTAACAATAGATTCTGATTTAATTATTAATCATTTAGAAAAGGAATTTAATTTCAAAATACATAAATCTTACTTAGATTTTCTATTGGAGATTGTTAAAATTAATTTTGGTGTTAAAAACATAAGAGATATCGGGATTAAAGATTATCTGAAATATTCCACGACGGGCTTTAAACCAAAACTATAAAATTATTGTCAGAAGGTTGTTTGTAATAAATGCATAATTATTTAAATTTAATATTAAGTCTTTTATAAGAGTCGTGAAAAAAGAGTAATCTAAAAAAAATCATCGATAATTTCATGGTATAACAAATTAAACAATTAAAATTTTTAATTTAAACAAATTAAAATTATATTATGAAATTTATAGATTTATCTGTGCCTATTTACAACGAAGCTTTAGGCGAACTGCCAATAATGGCCCCTCAAATTGAATATAGCGATCACGATGCTGGTGCTGAATCAATGGGTTTTATATTTCCAAAAGTAAAACCGGAGCACTTACCGGATGGAAAGGGTTGGGCAACCGAAAATGTTACTTTAGGTACGCATAGTGGGACGCACATGGATGCCCCGTGGCATTATGCGCCAATTCAAGATAGAGAAATTGGAGAAAAAAAGGCGATGACAATTGACGAGATTCCTTTAGAATGGTGTATTGGTCGGCTTATTGTGTTAGATTTAAAAGACAAAGAAGATGGATTCATAATGACACCCGGAGATATAGATCAAAAGCTAGATGACATAGGACATAAACTACGGGAGGGAGATATAGTATGCCTTAATACTAACGCAGCAAAATCTTTTGGAACCCCAAAATATATGTATATAGGAGCAGGAGTAGGAAAAGAAGGGACTTTACATTTAGTAAGACAAGGAGTTCATGTCGTAGGGACAGATGCGTGGTCTTGGGATCCACCTCTTCCGTTAACGGCTAAAAAATGGAAAGCAACAATAAAAGCAAAGAATCCAGATCCTTCTATAATATGGGAGGGCCATTTTGCCGGAAGAGAACTGGGCTACTTTCAAATGGAAAAATTAACGAATTTAGATAAAGTTCCACCTGTCGGAGCAACAATCTATTGCTTTCCGATAAAAATTGCTAAAGCTAGTGCTGGATGGGTTCGCGCAGTAGCCACTATACCTGATTAACCATCTGGTTAGTTGATAAAGAAAAAATATTAATAAAAAAAAGAATTTTTTTTTAATCCTTTTTGAAAATTTCCTCCACTAGTCTATGAGATTCCCGAAAAGGAGTTAAATATCCGTTCCAGTTATTTAAAACTTCACCGTGTTTTTCCTCAAATTTATCAACGAATTCTTTTAATTGATCTCTAATATCTGAATTTTGGGACCCCTTTATAAATAGAGCACCAAAAACAAATTCACCATAGTCTATTAATATAGAAATATCCCCGTGATCTATGGTTTTTAGCCACTGGGTTGAGCGCGTTGTCTCTTTGATAAACGAACTTATCGCCGTGAACATACCGCTGATTAATCCAGCGTCTTGAAGCCCTCCTTGGATAAATTCATAATCGTAAACGCCTCGACCGTCATCGTAAATCACGTAAAGTCCTTGTTTTTCTATTTTTTCAAGGATAAAGCTGAATTCTGGTTTCCATATATTAATTTGCTTACTTTTGTAGAGGTATTTTAAGGTAAAATACAATTTTTTTTTCTGTTTTTCTTCCGTTGGGATTATAGCGTTTAATAATTTATCTTCTTTTAAAATTTTTAAAAGACTTTGTACTTCTTCTTTTTCTTGTTCAAGACTTTCTACGATAATACCCTCGTTTTTTGTGATCAAGTATCGGTTTTTACCTTCCATGTAATCTTCGTACTTAATAAAATCGTTAACTGTAGAAAATATAGCTTTTTCCACATTTTTATCGTCGAAAGGAATGTTTTTAACCTTGAAATCTTTTCCATAGTGATATATCATTATGGTCCAAATTATAATATTGAAGATATATCGAGTATATATGTAAGGAGCCGCTATTATTCCTAAGACTGAAAGTCTACCTCCAGGAAATAGATTAGCATCGAAAGCAGCAGTTCGAAAAACATAGAATCTAAAACCGAAAACATCTGTATAACTTGCTTGTCCCGTCAACCAGTACTCTTCTGGAGTAAGATTTATAAGAGGGTTTGCTCCAATTATTATAAATAATATCGAAAATAAAATAACTGTAGTTAGGAAAGTGCTGATCCCGATACTCTTATCTTTTACGTGTTTCAGACAATAAGCCATTAGTAGCGAAGTGATTATTATTGGAATAACTATTAACATTACAAACGAATACATATTCATCATGTCAAATCTAAACGAGTTTTGCAAAGTAGGATTAGGAAAGTCGTATTTTGCTGAATTTATGATGTTTCTTGGTGTATCTCCGAATAAGTTAAATAATGGAATTCCCACAAATAGATTTAACATTAAAAAGATAAAGACTCCAAAGCAACCCAAAATAATTCCATAGTACCAATTTGTTTTATCTATGTTTTTTATTTTTATTTCTTTGTTTTTCCACCAATCTACCAATTTAATAAAAATTAAAATGGAAACAGGTTCAAATATATCAAGAAATAGCACGAAAATTATACTTGCAAGAACAAAGTAAGCAAAAAAGTAAATCATGATATAAATCGAAGTGCCATATTGAACCCAAGATAGTATAAGCGATATAAGAGAGATTGGTGCTCCTACTGTATATAAACTTTTGTACATTTGATCTCTGAATTCTTCTCCAATATATCTACCCTTGAACGCTATTTTTGAACTTAATAACAATTCTATAGAAAAGATAAAAATAGCAAAATATACAAAAAGTATTTCTAAAAACCATCCTAAGGACGTAAATCCCTCAGCTAAAGATAATTTTTTAAGATTTAGTAAATCTAATATCACTTGCAATAGGTAAAGCAACATAGGCGAAAACAATATCATCAGTTTTAATATTTTCTTCTCACGCTTCCAATTATTTCTAAGAACCTCGTTTCGAATTTTTCTGAAAGGACTTTCCGTATATTCGTAAGTTAATTGTTTTAAATTTTCTCGAAATCCTTCTCCTTTTCTTAACCGAATTCTTAGAAACACCAGAGATATGAAAGGTGCTATAAAGAATATGAACGGTAAAGTGACTAAAGGATAATGTGCAAATAGGGCAATTATCGATCCCATGTGAGCTGCTATATATTTGACGCCTAACAGCCAATTTCCTTCTTGAGCGGCTAATCTTTTAGGTTCTTCACCAATTTGAAAAAGTATCGGTAAAATCCAATAAATTAAGTAAAACACGAAAATACCAATTACAATTCTGAAATATAGTTTTCCGATATATTTCTTCCAGATGAAAAACAGCGGAATTATTAAAATTATTAAGGGTATACCGTTTAAAAGAATTGTGAAAAAAATATCTGCAGCGTTCATTATAATTATACTCCTATTTTTTAATTATAAAGATTAATATTTTTAATATAATAGAAATAGGTTGAACCTATTTAATTTTTAATTATGATAGAAAAAAATATAAAAATTGGAATTGTCGTCGACGACGATTTCGCCTCGAAAAATTCCCCACCATACCCGAAACCATCGTTTCTTTCCTTCGAAACTCCATTGAGAATCAAATCTATCTTGGATTATTTTAATAACCGGATAAATTTATTTGAAGATGAAAGAATTGTAAAAATTAATCCAAAAATTATAGAAGACTCTGTAATTGAACTGGCCCATTCAAAATATTACATTGAATCAATTAAGTGGCTTTCTAAATGTGGGAGCGGGCTTCTTAGCGACGAGGTTTTTGTTACTAAGGATACGTTTTCATTAGCTAAACTAGCCGTCGGAGGAGTCATCAAAGCCATTGAAAGCGTATTAAATAAAGAAATAAATCAATCTTTCGCCCTCGTAAGACCTCCTGGACACCATTCGTTAAGAGAAATGGGCTCTGGGCTTTGTATCTTTAATAATATTGCGAATGGAATTCTTTATTTGCGAAAGGTGTTAAAATATAAGAAAAAAATCGCTATTATTGATATTGACGATCATTTTGGAGGGAGCCTTTGTCAATACTTTTATAGCGATCCGAGCGTGCTTTATTTCTCAATTCACGAATTTGATTTTATTGAAGGCGATATTGGATTCATCAAAGAGTTAGGAGAAGGTGGTGGTTTAGGTAAAAATATTAATTTTCCTATTCCTACGGGTATGGGAGATGAGGAATTTTTAGAATTTATGGAAGTGCTTACGCCCGTCCTTAGAGAATATAATCCAGATCTAATTATCATTGCAGCGGGATTTGACATGCATTACTCCGATCCAATTGGAAACTGTAATTTAACTTCTATTTCTTACTTCAAATTTACGAAAGAGATTTTAAATATCGCAAACGAATTATGTAAGGGAAAGTTGGTGTATGTTTTGGAAGGAGGGTATAGCTTAATAGCATTACCATATTGTGTTCACGCGATTATTAAAGGACTCCTTGGCGAAAATTACGAACAACCGGAGTTTGAAAATCTTGATTTTTCGAACGATTCAATGATAGAAGAAATAAATAAGATAAAAACTGCCTTAAAAAATCAATTAAATAATTACTGGAAACTCCCATAAGAAAAAAAATTTGAAATGCTTTTTTATACGTATTTACTGATTTTAAGAGCATACGATTGAACGGTAAAAAGCGCGTCTCGTGCTCCAACTTGAGGATTTATGTAGCAAATTAAGGCACCATCACCTCCAATTGGAATTGGTGCGATTATTACATGTCCTTTACCAGTAATACTAGTGCCAATCTTTCTTTCTTCGGTGTTTTCTACGATCATATATTTTACTCCTTGGATCGTAATACTTGACATCCCCTTTTCACCAAGTGCTAATTTTTTTCGCAACATCTCGTTTAATGTTGGTAAATCGTTCGAAATATCCCAATTCTCGGTTTGAGTAATCAACGCACCGTTTTGACTTATTATCGCAACCGCAAAGATATTGCGTTCTTCGTTTAATAATGCATCAATAATACCTTCAATTTCAGACATTTTATCCCATATATTTTATATCATTTTATTATATAGTATTACAACAAAAATTTATATTTAAATGCTTCTTAGAAGTTCAAATCAAAAATTTATATTTCCTTTATAATCTTGTATCGAACGAGCTTTTATGTCAAAACGACTAATCGTTGTTATCGTATAACGCTAAAGATACATCGTGTTTATTTAGAAACGCTAAAGTCCTTAGATTTTTTCCAGAATTATCAAATTTAAATTTTTTAGTTTCTCTTATTTGAACATTCATATTTTTTTTTCATCTTATTTCTGTCTAAATGGGGAAAAGAAAACGCATTTTGATAACTGAAAAAGGTATCACGTCTGTCTTTTCAAGTTTCTTAACCAACCGACGATCAAATAAAAAAAATCTCGGAAGAAGGGATTTGAATATTTAGCAGATTTAAAATTGATAAGCTATAAATTTTCTATTTTTTTTAATGCTTATCTCAAGGTTTAAATCGCAAATATTTTATTATTTACTGTTCATAATAGTAATATTATAAAAAAAAATTAAATTAAAAACTCTTTAAAAGTTTAAAAAAATCGGTGAAATACATGGGTATGAGATTAATGAAAAAAGGTATTAAAATGATGAAGAGAGAGAAAAAAATATTTCTAGTCTTTACGTTTATATATACTATACTTATATTCTTAACGAGTTTGTTCATTCATACTACATTTGAAGGAGGAACTGCTCTTGGTTATTACTTTATTTTTATCTTTTTCTTTACAAGTCTAATTCTCTCGATTCTTTACGCATGGATATTAGTCTCTAGAAATAGGCGCGTATACGCTACTCTTAAATGCATTGGATACACTAACCGGAATATTAACTCTATGATTACCGGAATTATCTTATACACCACAATTTTAGGTTTTATTCTTGCTTTGGAGCTTTTGTTTCATTATGCGGCTATTGTTGCATATTTACATGGCGCGAACTTATTATTAGCTGTACCTTCTATTCTAGTAGGTCTTTTACCGTTAGTTATAACGTTCGGAATGTTTCTCGTTGTACAACTAGTTGCAATTCTTTTAGCAAATAGAAGAGTATTAAAAGTGAGGCCGATGTTGGCCCTGAAGAGGGTAGGTGAATAAATAAGATGTCAGCAGGTAGAGATTTAATCATACAAGCTATTGACGTAAATAAAGAATACAGAAGGGCAGGGAAAATAGTTCCCGCTTTAGTGGATGTTAATGTTTCAATTAAATCAGGGGATTTCGTAATCATCCAAGGACCGACGGGATGTGGAAAAACCACGCTCCTTAATGTTCTAAGCGGTTTGGACCTAACTGACAGCGGAAGAATAATATTCGACGGTGAAAATATTACTCGTTCAACGGAAAAAAGACTAGCTACTATTAGACGTCAAAAAGTAGGGATGATATTTCAAGATTTTAATCTAATAAAAACATTGACTGCCCAAGAAAATGTAGAATCGTTGTTATGGCCCACTGTCTTAAGGGACAGAGAAATTGAAGATAGAGCCATTGCCGCTATGCGAGATGTAAACATGTTAGCGCGGAAGGATCATTTTCCCGCAGAGATGAGTGGGGGAGAAAAACAAAGGGTAGCGATAGCTAGAGCGATTGTAGGTAGACCGAGGGTGGTATTTGGAGACGAAATCACGGGTAACTTAGATCCTGAGTCAGAAAAAGATGTGATGGAGCTATTACAGAAAATAAATCAAGATTACGATACTACAATGATTGTTGTTACACATCGCGAAACAGTCGCAAAATACGGGGGCACTATTATCAAAATGGATAAAGGTCGAATAGTATAGTAAGTTGATCTTTAGAGATCTGTAATAAAAAAAAGGAAAAATTACTATTTTTTTTTTGTTTTTTTAGATGATTTTAAATTTGGAATTTATAAAAAATTACTAATTAATAATTTATAAAGCAAATATAATGAGATAGTACCGTATTGTCAGCAAATAGTATAATTTAAATTTCATTCATGTTAATATTATAACTTAATTCCAATAAATAATCAAAATAAACTGAGATTTATTATTTGAGGTTTAACGGTTTAAAATTTCTAGTATAATAGAACGTAAATTTTTAAAAGCATAAATTTGTATGTGTAAAGTTAAGTAAAAAATCAAAATTCTTTTTAAATTTATACGGAAGTAGCGAATAATTATTAAGAAAATATGAGAAAAAAATTAATGTAATACATAGAGTACGATATTAATTTTTTGTAAAGTAAAAATATAAATTTATAGAGAATATTGAAATTATAGTGAATTTATGTGAATTTATGAGATAATAAAAAAAAGTGAGGTAATTAGCTATCGGGAAATTAAAAATTATTGGAATGGGAATCTTTGGGACAATTTTAATGATTCCTATGGCTTGGATAAGTTTTCGATTCTTAAACTTAACAGGCGGATTAACTAGTGGGTTAATTGGAAGTACATCGGGGATAGAAGGTGCTTTTGGTCAAGAAGGGGAGGCAATCATGTTTTTTATAGGATCAATCATAGGATTTTTTTTAATTTGTTTATTTCCTACTCATTGGGTGCTTATTTATCACACTGAAAACTGGTTATTAGTGTTAGCCGTAACTCTTCCATGGATTTTGTCTAGTGCGATAGTTTCATTTTTATTCGCTAAAAAACCTCGGGATGGTTTGTATTCGGGCATTGTTATCGGTTTATTCTGTTTCTTTATAATGTCAATTATTTATTTTGTCCTTGTTGGAATATTAAATCAATTCGGGTTAAATGGAGCCATGATTATCAATGCTGTTTCAGGAGGTTTAACCGATATGCCATATCTTCTCGCAACATTCACTGCTACAATGGAAGGAGGAGTTATAGGGGGCGTCTTTGGAGCGTTAATTGGAAGCTTAAAGTATAAGCCTGAAGGATACACTAAAAAGAAGAAAAAGTCGAAAAAAGAATTAGACGAGATGGTAGAACCGACCTTTGATACTTTTGCTTCTGTTGTTTCAAATGGGCCCAGTACGGATTTCTGTGACAATTGTGGCGCTAAGTTAATTCCAGGAGATGAGTTTTGTACTAACTGTGGTACAAAAATGAGGATTCCTGCATAAAAGAAGAGAGAATCTCTAGGAACTAACGTTAATTAATTTCTTTATTCTTTTATTTTAATTTTTTTTTAAAACTCTGTTTTATTCTATTTATACTTGTTTTAGTTTTCTTATAAAAAATTCAAAAATATTTTGCTTAAAAATACTACTAAATTTTTAAATTTTAAAAATATATTTTATTAAAAAATATTAAAATATATAACAATTAAACGGAATAAAGAGTATCATGCCTAGAGAAGTTAAAGGAATTATTATTTCAAGATTATTTGTCTTAATTTTTATCATATTAGTTCCAATAATTATGTTTTTAATCTTTATTTTAGCAGATTTTAAATTGTGGTTCTCTGACAATCCAACATTGAATTTGATTATTATAAAAATACTTTGCCCAACAGTTTTTAGTATTGCGTGGTTGTTTTTTCTTATATTATTTGCAACAAGAGTTTCGAAAACTATAGAATCAATGGATAAGATTGCTGGAGTTATTCCAATAAGATTAAAATTATTTTTTGGTGCGAATGCGCTATTTGTACTATTTATTTTCGTTTTCCCAATAATTACACCTGTTATTGCTGTTTTGAGTTTTTCAAGTATGGCATGGAGGTTAACCACTTTTAGAAAAGAAAGTTGGGAAGAGGAAAAAGTTTCATTGTTTACTAAAGTGCTTATGGTTTTATTCTCAATACTCCCTATAGCATGTTCTATTATTATTTTACCACAATATATAATATTGGCAATATTCCTATGGGAAGAAGTGTGAATGCCAATTTTGCCGTTTCTTTTTATCATATCTTACAGTTTGTACACAGCGCTAGCCATAGGCTCCTTGTTAATCTTGATTTCAAATAGAGGCATTAGCGAATACGAGCAAATATTAGCCGAACCCAGTAAAAATATAATTTACATTAGAATTTTCGAATTCTTCTTATTTGTATTGTTACTATTTTTAGAGGGCTTCTTTTTTCTTACGAATAGATTGGAGATAGTAGATTTATTTCATTATATCGGATTTGGTCTAGGTATTTTCGTATCTATTGTGAATTTTATTAGTGGTAAAAGACAAAATATTGATTTTAAAAAATATTTTCTCGGATATATTTTAGCTGCGATATTCATGGGCGCTAATATATTCGTAAATCCTCTTAACAGAGAATTGTCGTACATAATACAAATGGTGAGTTTAATCGTTTCAGCGGCATTTTTTATTTTCGTGTTCTTCTACACCTTCATAAAATTGGACGAATCGGAATTTTAGAACAACCTGAAAAAAAATAAGAAGTAGAATTAAAAAAACATTAAGGAAGGACTGTTCTATTCAAATTTTTAATCTTTTTTTTCTAAAAAGTAATAGGCCCATATTGATATTTTTACATCATATTGAATTTTGAGAAGAACTTAATTTGTATAAAAGAATTCAACAGATTAGCAAAACTTACCAATCGTCGGTAATATTCACACAAAGACTTCTAAAAAATTAAAGATTCTACTGTATTAGAAACTAAATTTTTAAAAAGCTAAACACGATTATGATTTTAGAATCAAAATTTAACTAAAAACAATTTTAAAATAAATTTAACCAAAAACTATTTTTAGAAAATATATAATTAAAAATTTGAAATATGGTGATTAGAAAATATGGAAATTAATGTTAAGGCATTAATGATCGTAGCTTTATTCTTAACGTCTATAGCAATGATGTCATCATTAGCTTATGCCGAAGAAGAGGACGATGGTGGCGGTGGCGATAAAGAAGATGTCTATGAGAATTATCAGAAAAATTTCGGTTCATCATTTGGCGAATTTGGATACGGAGGCGAAGTATTTGAACGCGTATTTACCATGCTACTCTACGAAGGTTTAGAACTTGAAGATAAAGCGATTACCGAAGGAGTTTATGTCTTAAGCGCCGAAGATGACGAAGATTACGATGGAGAATGGGATTTTGAAGAAGAAGATGACGAAACAGAGGTCTATACGCTTCCATGGATTGATGAAGATGAAGATGATATAAATGATTATAATATGACAATAGGAAGTGTTGATGTTGTTGATGAAGAGGGATATATTTATTGCCTTGTTGAAAAAGATGGCGGGTTTGATTACGAGTTGACAGTTGGTGCGGCGTTAACCCTCTTAATTTGGGATTACGATAAATCTTTTATAGAAGCAGCTCAGAAGGTAATAGATGTCATTGCTAAAGTTGACGAAGAAAAAAAAGAAAAAGGTAAAGTCAGCGATGAAACCATAGAAGAAGCAGTTGAGGTTATAACTTGGCTCATTATCCACATAAATGAAATTTTTACGGGAGACGAATTATTCGTGTTTAACCCTATTACTTGGCAAACTGTAGAAATTGACCCATGGGATGGTAGTGAAGAAGATCAAGACGCAATGGAAATCACTAAAACATGGTATTATTCAGACGATGAAGAATTAGATGCAGAGGATGATAATGTAATTAATGATGCTGATATATTAGACGATTGGAATAAAACTGCTAAAGCTAAAAAAGATTTTTATATGCAATGGTTATTAACGGATGATGGAACGTTGCAAAAAACTACTTGGACAGAATTCACATTCGATTTAGCACAACTTTGGGTTAAGAACTTCTATGTCGAGATTGATGTTGGAGAACTATCTAAAGGTGAAGACGCAGAAATGGAAAAGCTGATAAATGATTTAGATATTGAATTTCTTTTATTTACGCACCACTTAATTGGACCCTTCTTATACGACGATGAAGATGATAACGATATAATTTCAATGGAATATGTTGATTGGGAAGAAAAAGATTATGACATACCTATTGAGATTGACGAAGATGAGGCTCAAGTCCCCGATACTTCAGAGCTAACTCATCGCCTTTACCTAGGAGGTTTCGACGATCCTGACGAGGGTTTTGATTTTGACGAACCTGAAGTAGGCGAAAACAACGAAGTCTCATGGGGTTTAAATTTAAAAGATGTTGGACTTACTCCTGTCCCTATAGGAGTAGATTTAGACTCTTATTTGACTGGAAATGAGGAAGAGCTTGAATTCATTGAGTTTAAATTAAATTTCATTCCTGAATTAAAAGAAAACGAAAAAGGTGAAATAGAAGCATCTTCGGATGTTAAGTTAGAAACCAATTTTGCTCCTTGGAGTGGTAGCGATGACACACACACCAACATTACTGGACTTGATCTGTCGCTTATCTACGTCTCAACAATTCTTTACTTCCATCTCGAGATTAAAAATAAGGAAAAAGTAACTGATCCTAAAGAAGACGATTACATTGATGAGGGAGATTTTGAAGACTTTGACGACGAAATAAAAGTCGGAAATTATCTCTCTGAAAAAGCTAAAGACGAGCTTGATTTTATAGACCTTGCCGGCGAAGATTATTTAATTGGGGACGACAAAGATTCTGCCGATAAAGAAGAGCCTACAACAAGCATTATCCCGTTAGGTTTGTGGGAAGGTGAATACGAAAGACACATGACGGAAATCGACGAGGATGACGGATTAACTATCTACAACACCGATATTGAAGCGGAGGCGGAGTTTAATGTAATGCTTTACGCGGTATGCTATCCAGAATTTGATGGCAGTAGAGATGGTGTATGGCACGATCCTACGTTCAGCGTCTATATGATATTTACTCCAGAATCAGCAGGTTTCTGGGGTTTAATTCTATTGATCGCTGGAGTGGGATTAGCTGGGGTTGCTACGATCTTAATCAAGAGAAGGAAAGACAAGAAGTATTAAATCTAAAAATTAATATTTTTCATTTTTTTTTTATTAACTTTTTTTATTTTTCTGTGTACTATTAAAAATTCCTTAAAATCCGAAATTCTTATAAACTCTTTATTGGTTTTTAATATAAGTTTTAAAGTTACTGTCGTTTTACTAAAAATTTTCACTAATTTTTACGATAATTAGTTATAAAGTCAATTTCTGTTTAAGATTAATGTTGAATGAGATATATTTTTAAATTGTATAAAACAATTATAGTTAGCATTTTTAAAAAATTTAATAAATAAGTTTGGTAAAAAACTATAAGGTTGACAATAAAAGAATGCCAATAAAAAAAGAAGATAACTACCAAGTGGACGAAAATAAGAGATGGTTTCAGAAATGGTGGCCAAAAGATGTACCTAAAAATACAACCTTCAAAGAAATGACGGTTAACGAGATGCTAGGCGATACCGTAAAGAAATACGGGGATCTTAACTTCATGTGGTTTTTAGACACATGGATGACCTTTAATGAATTCCATGCTCATGTTAAAGCGTTTACTACTGCGTTAGCCACTTTAGGAGTTAAGAAAGGCGATGTTGTGGCATTCCATTTACCTAACTGCTTTCAATATATAATTTCTTATTACGCAACAACTAGGATTGGAGCTATTGCTTCAGGTATAAATCCTACATATCATTCAATGGAAATACTACACCAGTTTGATATCATTAAGCCAAAGGTTTTGATTGCTATTGATTATTTATACGAACCATATATCAAACCGATAATAGACAAGACTAGTATTGAAATAGTGATTTACACAAATACAGCAGATTTAGCCCGTTATAGATCTTTTAAAAAAACTATAGGAAAATTTACAAAAAAAATACCTAAAGGAAAAGTGGACCATCCTGGTGCAATTAATTTTATTGATCTTTTAGAAACTGAGCCAAACGTTCCTAAAGTAGACATTGATGTGAAAACGCATCCAGCAACCTATATAATGACAGGAGGAACGACTGGTTTTCCAAAAGCAGCAGTTTTAACACATTTTAATATAGTATCTAACGCTTATCAATGTGTTCTATGGTTGGGTGGTGAAAAAGCCGGATTAGGAAGCGTTGGTATTCTCCCTCTATTTCACAGCTTCGCTCATACTGCAATTATGAATTTTGCAGTAGCAGGAGGAGGTTGGATTATGTTATTTCCAAAACCTCCGATGGAAGAAGAGTTGTGTGAAACTATTGAAAAATTACCGTGTCCTGAAGGATTAACTTACGCAGGAGCGGAACTATTATTTAAGAGATTAGCGGAATATAGAGCAATTAAAAAATATCCAAATGTAATGGGAAAATTAATCCTATGCGTTTCAGGTGCAGGTCCCTTACACAAACCTGTTCGAGATGCTTTCGCAAAAAATACCGGAGGAAATATTGTCGAGGGTTATGGGTTAACGGAAGCTTCGCCTGTAGTAAGTGCCGGAAATCTATTCGGAGACAGTCCAATTGGGGTAATTGGTATGCCTGTTCCTGGAACAGAATGGGGTATTTGGCCGACTGAAGATTTTGATAAAGGTCCTATCTGTTTAGGAAATCAAGAGGACACTAATTTTGGCGAGGAATATACGGGGGAAATTTGCGTGCACGGCCCTCAAGTAATGTTGGAATATCTAAATAATCCGGACGAAACTTCGGAAACAATTAAGGAGTACGATAGTAAATTGTGGCTACTTACTGGAGATATTGGTTTTATGAACGAGGATGGCACAATCGAGATCCGAGACCGAAAGAAACAGCTTATTAAATATAAAGGGTATAGTATATATCCAAAAGAAGTGGAAGAACTTTTGTTGAAACACCCCGAGATTTCTGAAGCTGCCGTTGCAGGATTGCCTCACGATCAGACAGGAGAAATCGTAAAAGCTTGGGTGGAGGTAACACCCGATTCTACATTAACACCTAAGGATATTAAAGAATGGGCGGCTAATAATATGACCCATTACAAGCGTCCTGAATTAGTGGAAATAATTAAGACGGTTCCAAAAAACGTAATTGGCAAGGTACAGAGAAGAGTTTTACAGATAAATGACCCCATCTGGAAAGAAAAATACGGAAAAACTCAATAATCTGCAATTTATTTTTTATTTATTGAAATTTTTAAAATTCAAATTTATTTAAGAAGTAAATTGTTATTTTTCAGAGAAAAAAATTTAATGATATAAATAAAAAAATTGATTATTGGTTTAAATACATTTAATTAAGTTAAATTTACGGATACAGACACGGCCGCGTTACATACAATAATGTTATCTGAAGTATCTCCTAGCTCTTCTATCATTATTCCCTGAGCAACGAGTCCACCTTTTTCAACTTCAATTGATTTATCCCCAAATGGTATAGCCTTCAAAACTTTTTTTCGATCAATATTTTCAGGGAATGGGGCTCCTATTTTTACGCTTACTTTCATCCTTTGAATATCTTTTGGCTCTTTAAAGCCGCAAATGTCAGATAATCCGCACAGACAATTATTAGAAATAGCGTTTTTAATTGCTTTAATTGCTGCATTTGTACAGTCGTTATTATGTCCATGTTGGTCGACACCAAATCCAATTTGTACAACAAACCTTTTGTAATTATTCATCTTTCATACCGATCTTGGTAAAAATTAGCAAATTTTTTGAGCTATTCTTAATATATTTTAACAAAGCTCAAAAAATTTATCATCCTTATAATTAAGAATTTGAAATTTTGGTGTTTTTTAAGTATCAATGAAATTAATTAATAAAAAAACATTAGCGGAATATTTAGACCAATACATTCATCATTTTAAAATAAATGAAATTATATAATCAAGTTGAAAAAAATAAAGTAATAACCATATATAAAGAGAATATATGTAATTTTTACAACGGTGTTTTAAAATTTCTTATAAATTATCAGAAGAACAGAAGTTAAGTATAAAGGAAGTAATAGAATATAATATAGTGGAAAAAAATATAGGGATTATTCCTTTATTACGGAAAGAGGGTTTAGTAAAACGATTAGAAAGTGAAATTTTTGATAATATTAAAGATCAGGAACACAATAAAATATACCCTTGCAAAGTCGGTCTAAATGATTATAATATTGATTATGTCGCAAAGATTTGGATGATCTTAAAAATTAGAAAGTTTGACATAGATAAAATAGTCGCAATGGGAGAGGATGTTGGAAGTATTTTACATTTAGGGATTTTACCCTACCTCACTGACTTCTTTCATCAAATCGAGAAAGTCATATTGAGAGGATTGGATAAAAAGGGGATTAATTTTGACTGTTTTTTTGGTAGAACAATTGAAAATGAGGGCATAAATCTAATAAGTACTGTTATAAGGTTGACACATAATCTAAAAGAATCGGGTTTTAACCCTCCTTTTATATTGATGAGCGATTTTAATACTCTTCATCGGGCTGAAGTCGGTCCTCTGATCCAGACACCAGAAGGTTATTTAATTTCAAAAAAAAGGCAAATTGAAAATATGGATGATATTTTTAAATGGATTGAACTCCTAAATGACGCAGATAAAGACAACGATCATGAACTCGTTTGTATTCCTAAATCGAAACAAAATAAACCCACTTTTAAACTTATCGAGAAAAGCCCTTTAGAAGTTACTTTTAGATATAATGGAGGCACGAATGGTAATTTAAATTATGTGATCGATATTTGCTGGTACGGAGCTCTTAAAATTGATGATCCTAATTCAATACAGCGAATTAAAATAAATTTAAATTGAGAAAATTTAAAAAAAAGTTTTGAGGATATTATTTTGTCTATTATTATACTTACTCCTAAAAGTATAATCTCTTCCAGGCTTGTTTATATTTAATTGATGGTTTTAAAGGTTTTAAAGAATGGAAACAACACCTAGTAAAAAAATTAAGGGAACAAAAAGAAATTACTGAAATTAATAATGTTCTATCAGATGAGTCAAAAGAAGAATGGGTAAAAACATTAGAAAACCATATTGATGAGGTTCCAGAAGGGGAGTTTTCGAAAGAAATCAGCACCGAGCTAAAAAATATAATTGAAATTTATAGCAACCTTAAGAATATTTTTTATAGTAATAAAATTTCAAACGAAAGAAAAGATAAGCTTTTAGCGGAAATAGGTAAAAAACTCAATCCTAATTATCGACAATCTTTTGAAGATCTAAGAGACTTTCAAGCAATACACGAGGAATATACAACAAAGGGATACGAAAAGAGTTTAATTATTAAGGGAAAGAGTGTAGCTAAAAAACTTGGAAAAAAATTAGAATCAATTATAAATGAGACTTTTTTACAAGAGGTTTTAAACGAACAAAACTCTGATATAAAAATATTCAAGGAGATTTTAAGGGAAAATCTATATAAAAGTACAATGGTTAGCATAAATGAAAAATCTAAGTTAATAAAGATTATTCAAAAGGAGCAACTTACTGAAGAAGATAAAGAAGAATTAAGACATATACTGAGCAAGCTTCCTTCTAAAGAATTTAAATCGTTATTAGGTAAAGTACCACCAGAAGTTCTAACTGCCAGTGAAGAAAGATATAAGATACCTAGTCAAGAGAAAGAGTTAATAAAACAAGAGTTTTCAAATGGAATCCCCATCCAACGGTTAAAAGAAATAATTAGCACCCATAAAGACGAGTTCGAAGACGATTTCATTGAGAGAATTCAATCTTTTTACGATGATGTGATTACTAATAATCGACAGAGATTATTTTTAAGTTCTCGTAAGATAGATAAAATAATATCAGGATACAGGCATATGCTTTATGGTGATAACGCACTTTCTAAGAAATCCATTAGAAAATTAGAGCTTCTCATTGGAAGATCCGTTCCAATTATAGAGGATTGGCGTAAGCCTTATGAAAGACATTTATCATCGGGAGAGAAAATACAAATTTTACCTGAAGGAATTGAATTACTCAAGTATGAAATGAAATTGGGAATTCTTATTCAGAGATTATCGAATATTATTGATAATTATAATTTAGAAGATGATTTTATTCAAAATGTTAGGCGTATTTACGAAGACGCCTTAATCTCTGGTTATGAAAATGTTAAAATTCCCATTGATAAGTTAAATGAGTTTATTAAAAACTATAGAGGTATTATATATTATAACAATTCGACATCAAGAGATATTCTTAATAAATTGCAAATGTTGGTTGATAAACCTATTCCACATAAGATCGTTTATGGTATAAAAAAAATGGAACCTGTATTGTTAATAAAAAACGATCTCCATGCGGAATTTATTGGAACATTTATTATGAAAGGAAATGTCTACTTTAAACCGCATCATCTTACTGTAAGTTTCAATAAAGATAGCCATCCTAAGTACATTGCTTATTTAGAATCACTCATTGCTAGTGTTTTTAAGGAAACTCCGATTTTGATTCGTGGTAGTAATGATTTCTTTTTGTCAGGAGAAGCAGTTTCTCAATATTTCAAATCTCAAGGATTATCAAATACTAATAAAAAAGTTCCATCGTGGATCAAAAAACCACTAACTTGGATTCGAGAAAATCCAGATGAATGGAGAAAAAAATATTTACCACTCGTAGTAGCTTGTCTAAAAGGCATGATAAATGCTACTGGTTGGATTGGTGTTCAAGAGAAGTGGAATCGAATACGAATTAGTTTAACGAGAAGCAATAGAACTATTATAGAAGACTTTCGCGATCTATGTACTTCTCTAGACATTAAGACGACCAAAATTTCTGAGATCACAGATAAAAGACCAAATAGAAGTTTAATGTATCATATTAGCATTAATGCAGCAGAGCATGTTAGAAGATTTCTTATAGACATCGTTAAGCCTATGAAATGGGATTTGATAAGAGACGATTTACAGAAAATTTTAAAAAAGAAAGGCACTTCGATTGAAGATGCACTAGAAATATCTCATGAGTTAAGAGATTTAAGAAGACAAGTTTTCAAACATCAGCAAAGATACACATTTCAATATCACCCAATCCGAATTAAACAAATTAAAAATCCTACTTTGCGAAAGCGTTTGCAAGATTATATTGAGAACATATCTTTTAAACTTTATCCTTACAACGCATTTCAAATAAAGACCAATATTAGACCGAGTAGTTTAAAACTTCGTGGTAATTATCAAGAAAGAATAAATACGAGTTTTATTAAAGCTCATCTTGTAGATAATTTGTTAATCAACGGTAGTATTAAGAAATACTCTTACGATAGTTTACCGAGAGGTCCTTATCTTGATCTTTTAAATTTAGTTCGACAAATTTTTACCGATTTTCGAATAAAATATCGTGGCATAACGCCCCCTCATCCACCTATACTTAAAAGAATTATGATTAAACTCCCTAGCGCGAAAGCCTCTGAAATCCCTGTCTGGTCGATGTTAAAAGGTAATGAATATTGCGTCGGACACATTGATTTATTTTTAGCTGACGAAGTGATTTCTAGAAACACTTTAAGAAGCACCTTATACATAGCAGATTTAAAAGCAGATGAGACCGATATAATTAGAAGTTTACCTCAAATAGTATCCTACGGAGTAATGTTAAAGAATCTGATTTTTAAAACATCTTCAGATTTTAAAGCTTTTGACCTAAAATGTATTATGTTTACTAAAGACGAAGTATGGGAGTTTGAACCCGATTCTTTAAAATACGAGCTCATTAATTTTATTAAATACGCCAATTCTATTAGAAACATCCCACTGAAGAGTTTATCTTTTTCAAAAGGGCTTTCAAGAACGGATCTCTTAAAGGACATTGAAAAAGTTGTTGCTTTCCTTCAATCCTTTTTTATCTAAACCTTTTTTTAATTCTTTTTTTTAGGATAAATTTTTCCGTGATTCTTTGAAATTATAGAGAATCCTAAAATTCTTTCTTTGGATGTCGAATAATAAATTTTTTAAGATATTTAAAACATATTTGCATTATCCAGATAAAACTTATTGTCTTTTCCATATATTTAAAAATTTGAACAATAAAGTCAATCGCAGGTTACATGAAATTAGTAAATAAAAGAATAATTGTTAAGCTCTTAAGTTCAGAAGTCCCGTATTTTTCCATAGACGAGTTAGAAGAGATGATTGAAATTCCTCCATTAGAGATTAATTTTTCTTATGCATTTCCAGTATTTAAATTAGCAAAGCATGAAAAAAAAGATGCTAAATTTATTGCTAAAGATTTGATGAAGAAAATTGTATTACCAGATTATTTAGAAACCATTGAAGCAAGTGGAACTTATTTAAATTTTAGAGTTAAATCCTGTATTGTCTTAGGGAATGTATTTGAACTTCAAGAAGATTATGGAAAAATTCAAGAAGTTAGCGATCAAAAAAAGACAAAACCATTAAGAATTGTGGTCGAATATCCTTCACCTAATACAAATAAGCCCCTTCATTTAGGACATATCCGTAACATGTTAATTGGGAGTACATTATCAAGTCTATTTCAGTATAAAGGACATTATGTATTTCAAGTTAATTTAAACAACGATAGAGGAATTCATATCTGTAAAAGCATGCTTGCTTACAAAAAATGGGGGAATAATGGAGACCCTATTAAAAAATCCGATCATTATGTAGGTGATTTTTATGTTAAATATAATCAAGAAGAAGAAAGAGACAAGAACTTGCTTCAAGAAGCAAATAAGTTATTGAAACTTTGGGAACAAAAAGATCCAGAGACGCGAAAGCTATGGAAAAAAATGACCAGATGGGCTTTAGATGGTTTTAGAGAGACTTACAGAAAATTCAATATCTCGTTTGATAAGGAATATTTTGAATCTAATTTATATAAAGAAGGAAAAGACATAATTTTGAAGAATGTAGAGAAGGGTATCCTAAATAAGACGGAAGAAGGTGCCGTAATTGCCCATTTAAAAGAAAAGTATAAATTATCAGATAAAATATTGTTAAGAAGCAATGGAACATCCATATATATTACTCAAGACATCTTTTTGGCTTATTTAAAAAAGAAAGATTTCAATTACGATAGATCAATTTACATAGTTGGCAACGAACAAAATTTGTATTTTAAGCAATTATTTGCGGTTTTAGACCTCATAGGTTTTAAGGAAGATAAATATCACCTCTCTTACGGAATGATTAGCCTACCAGAAGGAAGAATGAAGAGTAGGGAAGGTTCTATAGTAGACGCGGACGATATAATTGCTAAAATGCAAAATCTTGCATATCAAGAAGTAAACAAAAGATATCCTGAGCTCTCAGAAAAAGAAAAGACGAGAAGAGCAAAAATTATAGGAAACGCAGCGCTCAGATTTTTTATTTTGAAATTTAACCCAAAATCAGATTTTGTGTTTAATCCAAAAGAGAGCATCGCCTTTGAGGGTGAGACGGGATCATATGTGCAATACACATATACAAGAATAGAGTCTATAATAACCAAGTCAAAAGAAACAATTGGATTAAATGTAAATTTTGAATTATTGATTCACGATAAAGAAATTAAAATAATAAACCAATTAAATATTTTTCCAGAAATAGTTGATCTTGCTGTAGGTACATATGGGATTCATTTAATCCCTCAATATCTTTTAACCTTATGTCAATTATTTAATTCGTTTTATAGCACTTGTCCAGTAATTTCAGATAATAAGGAATTAGAACGAGCAAGATTATTACTAATCAGATGCGTTCAAATTGTTATAAAAATAGGACTAAAGATTCTAGGAATAGAAACATTAGATAACATGTAAACCATAAGAATTAATTTTTTATTATGAATTTCTACGATTTTGGAGAAGTCATAGATATAGATACTGAATTTGTAATTTTTGGAATTCCTTGGGATTATTTTACTTCTATTATATCTTCTAATTCCGCAATTGCTCCAAAAAAAATTCGGGATGTTACAGAAAATTTACATTTAATTTCGGAGATGGGTTATGAGATCCCTAAATTGAAAGCTGTTGATATTGGAGATGTAAAGATAGAACCTAAAAGTATAAGTAAAAACCTTGAAGAGATTGAAAATTTCGTTAATGACATTTATAATCAAAAAAAAACCGTAGTTTTAGTTATGATTGGTGGAGATCACTTTTGCAGTTATCCTGTTATTAAAACAGTTGGTAATTTTTTAGAAAAAAAAAGTAAATTCGGGATTTTAATTTTAGACGCACATTTAGATTTATACAATGAATTTGATAAGGGATTATATTCTCACGCTACAGTTTCTCGTAGAGTTTATGATTTAGATTGTATTGATAATAAGAACTTCCTAATCGTAGGAACAAGAGAGATTGATATTCCTGAATTACAAACCGTGAATGAAGAAAAAATAACGTATCTTAATGCGCATTTATTAATTGATTTTGGCTTAAAAAGATATATAGAAAAGATAACAAATTTTTTTACTCATTCAAATATCAAAAATCTTTACGTATCGATTGATATCGACGCTCTAGATCCTTCCATTGCGCCTGGAACGGGTTTAGCAATTCCAGGTGGCTTTTCTTATAGAGAAATGTGGCAAATTTTAAAAGAATTAGCCAAAAACTTTAATATAATTGCATTTGATTTAGTGGAAGTTGCACCCAACTTAGATCATACTAATAATATGACCTGTATTTTAGCGGCTAAATTAATAATAGAATTTATGTCTTTCATCAAAATGAATAAATAAGAAGTCCGAAATTACTTTTTAATTTAGCATTTATTTTGCCATGCAATTAAATCCCTCTCAATTTTCTTTTTTATGTCCTCAAATTGAACTTCAAATTGTTGTATATCTTCTAACTCAAATGTTTGATAATTATCAGTTTTTCTCAATTTTCGAATGGCATAATAATCGTAATATCCCTCGTCAAACATTAAGACCGCTTTAGCCCAATCTTTAGGAATAAAAATTTTTGAAAGAGTGGAAATTCCTTCGTTTTTAAAATATTCATAGCTCACGGGATTCTTGCCTAAAGGGCACGAATTAATGTCGATATCAAATTTCATAATAGGTTCTATCTGGGAAAAAATTATTGGATATATGGCACAAAATACGGGTTTAATTTTTCTAACGCCACAGCTACAATCTTTTCGTAAAAAAAGGCATATAGGTTTAAGTTTGATAACATTAATAATTCCATATTCAGTATTAATACCATCCAAGTATTTGTTCTCAAATTGGTGAAGATCCATATTAAGTTTGTTCGCCATATAATGTTTTTCTCCTGGAAGTAATGGACCAATCTTACAATATTCGCATATTCCTCCACAATCAACGCACATTTGGAAAAATTCTCCATGAAATGATTGATGGAACTCATCAAAAGTTTCAAAACTTATCATTATAATTTCGCTCTTTATTTTATTGAATAATTTAATTTAAAAAATATCATTAAACAATAAATACGGCTGCTGCTATAACTGTTAACCACTCATTCTCATCTCTAACTGTCGCATATTCTGTTATATTTTTGGTCTCAATTATTTTACTGTTAATTTTGAAAATCTCTTGTTTTTCATCATAATTTGCTTCGGAATTAAAGGGAATATTAAGAGTTGTAGCTAACATTTCTGTCGCTAAATCCTCAGCAAATTCCCCCACTTTTTCCGGTTTTACTCCAAAGGCATGATATTCGGCTAAATACCCGCAAATTCCTTGTTCCGTAGGTTTTGCAACTCCAATTGATGCGATTGCGATGCGATTATACTCATTACTATTTGCACGACTCAATACTGTATAAATAACTTGTCCATCACGAAGTTGTGCCAATCCTTTCTTTTTTGAAACTTCAATACAATTAGGGGGTAATATGGAACTTACTTTAATCAAATTATATTTCCCTATACAAGCATCTCTTAAAGCTTGTTCAAAAGATCCTAATTTAGATCTATGAAATCCCTTCCCTTTTACGAAAAATACTGCTTTCGGAACTGTAGACATTATCTTATAAATTGAATTCTAAACACCTATCTTATAATAAATATAATTTTATAGCTTAAAATAATTTTTTTAAATATGAAAGATCTTACTAAAGAAGATTATTTAATTAAAAAAATTGTACCTTTAGATGTAAAAAAAATCAAAAATATCGAAGGTCTATTAAAAAGTCTCAAATATTGTGGTTTTCAAGGTAGAAATTTAGGAAACGCTCTTGATATCCTTTATAAAATGGTTACAAACGAAGATTGTCTAACGATATTAACTTTAAGCGGAGCAATGGTTCCCGCAGGAATGGGGGATTTAATTTGCGTATTAATGGAACATAAATTGATCGATGTTTTAGTTTCAACTGGTGCAAATATTATTCATGATTTAATTGATGTATTTTCTAATGTGGGGCATTATATAGGGAGCCCAAATGTAGACGATCACAAATTATTTAATTTTCGAATAAATCGAATATATGACGTCTTTCTTCCAGAAGATAACTATAATATCACAGAAGATAAACTATTAGTTTTAATTCAAAAAACTTTTAAAGAAAAAGAATTGTGCTTTATGCCTTCTGAACTATTAAAAAAAATTGGAGAACAAATAGAAGATCGCTGCATATTATCCATTGCTGCTAAAAATAAGATACCTATTTTTGTCCCTGCTTTTACAGACTCTGAATTCGCTCTAAATCTTTTAAAATATTCTATAAAAGAAGGTTATAATTTTCAATTTGATATTTTAGGAGATGTTAAAAAATTTGCAGACATAATCAAAAATTCTAAAGAATATGGTACTATAATCATTGGAGGAGGGGTTCCTCGAAATTGGGCTCAACAAATCTTTCCATTCCTAAATAAAATCGACAACATCGAAAGAATGGGATATAATTACTCTGTTAGGATCCACACAGCAACCGAATATGACGGCGGACTTTCAGGATGTACTATTTCTGAATCAAAATCTTGGGGAAAATATTCGTTGGAATCTAAATATGTAAGTGTTTGGTGCGATGCTACAATAGCGTTACCTCTATTAGTTATAGGTTTATTAGAACGATTAAATATTATATAATTCAATATATATATTATAATTAAATTAAAAAATATAGTAAACTTAAACGATTTAAATGCCTATTGATAATTTTAAAACAAAACTGAAAAAGGTAAATCAGGTAAAAATAACTAATGATACTAATATAACTACACTAATTAATTCACTAAAAGAGACAGGATTTAATGCCAAGAGATTAGCGTTAGCGTGTGATATTTATAAAAAAATGGTTGGCGATAATGATTGCACTAAATTTTTTGGTTTAGCCGGAGCAATGGTTCCGGTTGGAATGCAAAGAATAATTCACGATTTTATCGAAGAGGGATTTATAGATGTTTTAGTGACTACTGGGGCGAATTTAACTCACGATCTTGCTGAAACTTTAGGGTATCATCATTTACAAGGAGAAATTAACGCAAACGATTTTGATGACGCCGAACTACATAGAGAAAAGATAAATCGAATTTACGATGTACTTTTACCAAATAAAGTATACGAGGGTATTGAAGATTTTATTTCTCAATTAGAAATTCCTAATCCTAATATGTCGGTTAGCTCTTTTTTAAAATTTCTTGGTGAACAAATACCAGAAAATTCAAATTCAATCCTAAAAATTTGCGCTGAAAAAGAAATTCCAATCTTTTGTCCAGCTTTCACAGACTCTGGTTTGGCGCTCCAATTAGGATTTCATTATCCTAATTTAAACCTTAATCACTTTAAAGACATGCTTGAAATGGTTAATTTAGCATGGGACGCCAAAAGAGCAGGCGTATGTATTATAGGAGGAGGTGTTCCAAAAAACTTTATAATGCAATCTTTACAATTTTGCCCGAATTCAGCGACTTACGCAATCCAAATAACTATGGACCGTCCAGAACCAGGCGGATTAAGTGGAGCCACGCTTAGAGAAGCTATATCTTGGGGCAAAGTAAACGAGAAAGCAAAATTATCTACAGTTATATCAGATGCAACGATTGCGCTTCCAATAATACTTTGGTTTCTAAAAAAATCAAAGACAAGGATTTAAATAAAAATGTTATCTAAAATTAAGATAATGGTTTATTCAAAAAATGTTCCCTTTAGTTTTTCATCTAAAGTAAAAACATCTAATCCAAAAATTTTGTCAAGTGTTTTTTTAAAATCTTTGAATTGAGAGACTTCGGATAGATTCCTTCCTTCAAAATTAGATTTAAATTTTTTTGAAACTTTATTTAACGAGGGGATTATAACTTTTGAGAGATGTCTGTCAATCTTTTTCTCTTTATCTAAAATAGCGTAAGAAATCAGGATTTCAGGTTCAACACTATCATCTGACTTAATTTTATCTTCAATAAAAGCGATAACAAATTTATTCATTTCAAAATATTCTACCAAACCTGGCTTTGAAAGCGTATTTTCAGCAAAATTTATAAGTGCCGTTAACAATCCTGATCGAAGATCCATATCGACTTTCTCTTCTGATGTTTTATGATAACTCGCATTTATTAATGAAAATCCTCTGAATAATAAACCAGCCTCGCGTATCACCATATTTATGTTGTACCTCTCTAAATTCTAAAAATAATAACCTTACTAATTGAATATTTCAGTGTCTTTTATATAAAATTTCGTTCTAATAAATTTATTTAATCGTGGAATATATTCATAAAATCTTTATCCTAATATTTAATTATTATGTGGAAACTCTTAAATCTATCCATATTAAAAAACATAATTCTAATTTAATTATGGATCAACTTTAAAATTTTTTTACAGATATATAAAGATTGTGATAGAAAGCGTCTATAGTGTAGAGACTTTCTAATTTACAGTAGTATTTTCGAAATAATTACAAAAATAATATTATTTGAATATTTGGTATAATTGTTATTGATTTTTTTGACTATAACAATTATAACTTTTGTTTTATTATTTGAGCGTATGACAAATATAGATACTGAAAAAATTAAATTTTGTGCAAAGAATATCACAAGATGCGTCAATATTAAGGAAGGTGAATGCATATATATTAGGGGCGGTGTTTATTGCCAAGAACTTTTAGAAGAAGTTGCTCTAGAAGTTTTAAGAAAGGGAGGTCTTCCTCATATAAGTTCAACTTCAGATTATTTTTCAGAAACAATTTATAGTGATGAGCAGATAAAAATTGATACATTAGAAAAGACCCCAATTCACTTATTAAAACTAATAGAACATATCGATGCTGCTATCGTCATAGAGCCATACGAAGATCCTTCTATTCAAAATAAGTTTCCAAGGGATAAGATGTTAGCCTCTTCGAAAGCAGTAGCACCAATTCGAGAAGTTCTCTACGGGACAACGGAGAAATACGCTCCTGGGAAGCGTTGGCTTTATGCAGGCTGGCCATCGAAAAAAGCTTCTGAATATTACGATATTGAGTATAAGTTACTTGAGCACTTTATAATTGATGGAATGAGCGTTCCAGTTGAAGATCTTGTCAATGTTACTAAAAAATTAGGAAAATTATTTCAAAACGCTAAAAATGTTCATATTAAAGACGATTTTGGGACAGATTGTTGGGTTTCAATAGAAAATAGGAGGATAAATTTTGATGCAGGATTGATAACAGAAGAAATGATCGAGGTTGGGGACCTTGGGAGCAATTTACCGGCAGGAGAGGTTTTTTTCGCACCTAACGAAAAACAAGGAGAAGGGAAATTGTTTTGTCCTCTTACAAAAGACAGATATAGCAATAAAATCTTGAGAAATGTTGAATTGCCTTTCAAAGATGGAAAATTATTGATAGATAAGGTAAATGCTGAAGAAAATTTGGAGGATCTTATTAAAAGTTTTAAACAATGCGAGGAAGTAGATAAACAGAGAAACCTTCCAGAACTAAGAACATATAACATAGCGGAACTTGGAATTGGCTGTAATCCCAAAATTACAAAAGCAATTGGTTATATTTTAACTGACGAAAAAATAAATGGAAGTATTCACATTGCTTTCGGCGAGAATAAACAGTATGGAGGGACATCTTCATCCCAAATGCATTGGGATTTTGTAACAACGCCACAAGTAAATATTATAGTTGAGTACAATGATGGCACTAAAAAGTCAATAATGGAAAATGGAAAATTACTTTAATGGTATAATTATAACTCATTATACCATTTATTATAAAAATCGTACCACATTTTAATTGAAATGGTTTTAAATAAATTTAATTCAACTGTAGACAGTCTAAAACTCTTGAGAATTTCTTTATATTGCTCTTTATAGTCAAATAGATGATCTTTGAGTGAGTAATCTCTCGAAGGAGCGGTTGGAACAGATTTTTTTAAAGGATTTCCTTTTTTTTTCCACCATTTTTTAATAAATTTCGTACCATATTTTAATTTAAACTCTTTCATATTTTGATAAACATAGACATTGGGATAATTTGAAAATAAAGTTGGACTAATCTGAATATTTGGATGAAGGGCGTTCTCATTTATAAAATTTATTGTATCCATAAACGATTCCTTGGTTTCTCCGGAATATCCTGAAAGCGTGTTCAACCGACAATATGTTTCATTATTGGAATTTTTGTAGGTTTCAACAATTTCTTTTGCTTTATTTAAATATTGATCTGGAGCATTCGTTTTATTCATAGCAATAAGCATTCTTTTAGAAGTAGTTTCTAACCCAAATCCAACAACCATACGACTCCTAATAAATTTATTAATCAAGTTAATATCTATCGTTTCAATCCTACTTTGGCAAGAGAATCGAAAAGTTTCATTGCATTTATTTTTAATTATGTAATCTAAAACCTTTTCTTTAATTTTTACGCAATTAAAAGACTGATCTCCAAAGGCTAATTTCGGCTCGTTTTCATAATAATTTTGAATAAGCTCACATAAGGATTTAAACTGTATTTTAAAATTTTCAAACGTTAAAGTTCTAAAAGGATAATTAGTTGCGCAAAATTTACAATTATATGGACAGCCTCTCGAAATAAAAAAATCGAACTTAAAATTATTTTTATCGGGATAAGAATCCAAATACATTTCAAAATCTGGAATAGGTAATTTGTTAATATCGATAAATGTATTGGATATTAGGAGTTCTGCTTTATTCCTTTTTCTTCTTTTATTTAATTTGTTTGCGTGAAATAAATCTATTAATAACTTATCAGCTTCTCCTTTAATAACATAATCAAATTTTGAAGCTCTACCTAAAAAATCCTCTGGCACAGCAGTTGGATGATATCCCCCGACTAAAATTGTTAATTTCGGAAAGTTTTTTCTTAAAATTTTCCCAATTAACATTGTTTGGTGATATTGCGCACTTGTGTAACAATTAATACCTACTGCATTAAATTCTTGAATATTTTTATCTTCCAAAATTTTTAGAAATACTTTTTCAAAATGACATTTTCTTATTTTATCTATTGAGAATTGGTTATTTTTCTCTTCTTCCACTCTTAAATCAATAATTTGAGTGGAAACATTCTCTCTTTCTTTTAAAAGAGCAGATAGTTGAATTGTTCCATATGGAATATCGTTATAATATAATAACTTCTGGTAGTTTTCAATATAAAAGAATCCTGGAATAATAAACAATAAGTTTGACTTATTTTCTGTCATGTTAACAATTAAAGTTAAATCAATTCTATAAATTAATTAATTCTAAACTTTTATAAAGTAGACCTATTTGTTCCATAAACAAAATTTTCATTTAACATTTTTGGATATATTAACAAGAGATAAATATTTAAGTCTCAAAGAGAATTATCATTAACTATTATTTAAATATGAATTTCATAAAGAAATTCCCGAATTTTTTTCACAGCTCATTATAAAGAGTAATTGTCTAAAAATTGTACAATTTCTTCTAGCACTAATTTTTTAAATGTTATTCTGTCTGCTTTAAAGTTATACTTTTTAACCACTGTTTCTTTCACTGTTGAATAACCAATATATACTAAACCTACAGGTTTTTCTGGACTCCCCCCTTCTGGGCCAGCTATGCCAGTTATTCCAATCCCAATATCAACATTCGCAGTCTTTCTGATGCCATCTGCCATTTGCTTGGCAACAATTTCAGAAACAGCTCCATGTTCTTCAATAGCGTTAGGATCTACTTTTAATAAATCGATTTTTGCTTGATTACTATAACTTACGACTCCCCTTTCAAAAATGTTTGAAGAGCCTGAAATATTAGTTATCATGTGCGATATATATCCGCCTGTACACGATTCCGCAACAGCAACCCAAATTTTCTTTTTTGTAAATTTTTCAATAATGTTCCTTATTTTTTCCAGTATATCCATATTATAGGTCATTTGTCTTGTTCACTAAAAGATTATAAACTATTTCACTACTATTATTTTAAATAAAAAATACACCTAAAAAAAAAAATATTAATCATTAAAAATATATTAATTCTGAATTTATTAAAAATATATAAACAAAATATTAGAAAAAAAAATGAGCGGCAACGAAAACGCATTCGTATTTAAGATTACGGTAATTGGCGATGGGGCTGTAGGTAAAGTTTTTCGCCATTTGCGTTAAACGCCAATAACAAGCCTCATTAAGAAGTATACTCAAGGAAGTTTTCAAAAAGATTATATCAAAACTTTGGGGGCTCAGTTTTCTAAGTACGATGAGAAAGTTGGAGGAGATCACGTAAAGTTGTTCTTTTGGGATATAGCGGGGCAAGCAGAGTTCATGTTTATGCGTCCAACCTTTTACAAGGGTTCAAAAGCAGCAATCATAGTATTTTCTCACGCTAATGATGAAGCTGAAAGTTTTGAGCATGTTAAGGACTGGCACGATGATATTAAGAAATTTTGCGGAGAATTACCTATTATCTTATTCGGAAATAAAGTTGATTTAGTAAACGAAAAGGATTTAGATGAAAATAAGGTTAAAAAATTAGTTAAAGAAAGAAATTTTCTTGGATATTATAAAACCAGCGCTAAAACGGGAAGTGGCGTTTATGAAGCGTTTCAAACAATAATAAGGGAATTACATCAGCAATATAAAGATGACTGATATTTTTTGTTTATTAAATTTTGACTGAGGAAATAAAGGCATACAGTATGGCGTCGATAATTTCTTCTTCTTGAATATTTACGCTCAATTTTTTATCCGCAATTACTATTGTTGGAACCGCAGTTATTCGATACTTTTCAATTAGGTTTCTATTTCCACTTTCTTCAATATTTATTTTATCTACATGCAATTTTTTTCCAAACATTGAAATGTTAATTTTAATCAATAACTTTTCTACATTTACGCAGGGAGCACAATGATTACTGCTAAAGAAGAGAATTTTAGGATATTCTGTTTCTGAGTGCATCTATTTTATAAAAAAAATTTTTACATTTATTTCATATTTTCATAAATTCTGTATAATAAAAAACAGATACTGTAATTATTCACAAATAAAAATGTTTATGTAAAAGAGGACGATACTATACCTATATAAACAATTGCCAATTATTTTTAAATATAGAATTTTTCACGAAATTTCACATAATCTAGATTGTAATTGTCATACAAGAATATTTAAAAATATAAAAAATATATTTAGAAATGTTAAAAAGAATAAATATAAGTATGTTTGGTAAGAAACTCCATATTGAAAAAATTGATATTGAAGAGAGGGGGAATCAAAAGGTAACGCAAGAATATCAAGTAACAGCATTACCAACGCTAATCATAGGGATTAAAACTGATTATAAACGACTCAGCGTGAACATTCAAGAAGAAGAAATTATTGACGCTATATTATATGGTTTTATTTCTTCAGTCAAAATTTAAAAATATCAAAATAAATTATTATAAATAAATGTAAAAAAAAAAACGGGGGAACGATTTTGGATCGACAACTTTTATCAAAAATATTAACTCAGATGAAAAACCATTTAAAGAAAGGATTAGATATAGGAAATTTAAAGGTAGCAAGTCTTCTCAGTCTCGGACATCAATTAGAGGCAATCCTATATTTTATCGGACACGAATTAGGCAGTGTTATAAAAGTAGATCCAGTCAAAGATGTGACAAAAATTCCCAAAGGTTTAAAAGAAGTTACCTCTGAATATAACTTAGGAAAAATTCAGATTATGGATAATTCCGAAGATATCATTCAATTAAGATTGAAGGGTCATTCTTCAAGTAAAGATTTAATGGATAAAGGAATAAAATCCCAGGGGAGTTTTTGTTCGTTTGAAGCGGGATTATTAGCTGGAATTGTAGAACGCATGAGCAATATACATTGCTATGCTCAAGAATTAAGTTGTAGCTTACAATCAGGAGAAGATTTTTGTGAGTTTATGATTGTTTTTCAAAAAGATTAAATAAAAATTAGACGCGCACTATTTTGGATTTTCATTTTTTTTAACCATCCATTTTTCACGAGAGGAAAATTATTAATAATTATAAACTATATTATAATGAAATAGAAAATGATTAAACTAACTGAATAATAATGGCAGACCGAGATTATATAATTAAAATTTGTTTGCTTGGGGAGGCTAATGTAGGAAAAACTTCTCTTGGTCACCGCTATATAGAAAACAAGTTCCGAAGAGATTATAAAGCTACATTAGGCGTTAATCTCCTCAAGAAAGATCTGAATTTGGAAGGTTATGGAAGCGTTAGTTGCCAAGTTTGGGATTTAGGTGGACAAGATTCTTTCGCTAGTCTAAGGAAATTATATTTAGAAGGGGCAAATGGAGCACTTTTAATTTACGACGCAACAAAAAAAGAGACTTTTACAAAGTTGGACGAATGGGTTGACTCATGGAAAGAATCCAGAGTTGATAAACCACTAGTTTTAATTGGGAATAAAATTGATTTAAAAGGTAAAGTAAAAATAGAAGAAAGCGAGGGAAAAGAATATGCTGAAAAAAATTCGCAAATAGTTGATTTTATTTTAACATCTGCTAAAACTGGAGATAATGTCGAAACTGCATTTATTAATTTAATCAAGATAATATTAGATAACTTATCTAAAAAGTGATCGTTAAAAATAACTAATTTTATATTTTATTTCTTTTATCAAGTTAAAATCGGATTAAATGTTAAATTTTTTGTATAATGAAGATTATTCTTTCACTTTTTAAAATATTTATAATATATCTCTGGATATCACAGCCAATATTATCTTAATAACACACCGTCTTAAATATGAACTTCGAGACGGTAGTTACTAC
>JAUWBH010000227.1 GCA_030605085.1 Promethearchaeota archaeon
TGTGGATTCCTAATTCATCGAAAACAGCTCAACAAGATTCGGGAATCGTGCTGAGTCTTACATTTTCTCCAAAGGCTTAACTTCCCGCTATTCCATCGGTAGAATTCTGTTTCTTTTTGTAGTCGTTGGTTATCCGACCAAAGAGTAGGAATTAATTAAAATATATTTAAAGAGAATTTAAAAAAAAAGAGTGCGAAGATTTAGTGAATTCTCCTAAAGCTCAATTCATCACCTTCCTGAAGAGAAGGTGTTTTCTTGAGCAGTCAGGATAAAATTTTCAATTCCAACTATGGAAGTAGTGCAGTAATTTCTATTTCTATATCGATATTTTTAAGTGGGGAAGTGGCTTGTATCGTAACTCTGGCAGGTTCTTGACCTTTTTTAAAATATTTCTGATAAACTTGATTCATTTTGTCGAAATCGCTTATATCTCTCATGTAAATAACGACTTTTAATATATCGTCCATAGTGGCTCCAGTAGATTCAAGTAGGAATTTTATATTCTCCAAGCTCTGTTTAGTCTGTTCAATAATATTGCCGTCAAGTATCTTATTAGTCTTTAAATCCACTGAAAGCTGACTCGAAAGGAATAATAAGTTACCCGCTTTTACGACGTGGTTAAATGGTGCTGTCGGAGTTTTAATTCCATTGATTTTAATAATTTCTTTTTTTATCATTACAACTCACCCAAAATGATTATAACTTGTTATTTAATAATTTGTATCTTCATAGCGTTTCATAAAATTTTTTCTCTCTACAGATTTTTATATAATTCATGAAGATTTAATTTTTGTCATGGGTGATAAATTAGAATATAACAAATATTATCATCTTCAAATCGTAGGCATATATTATACGGGTAATGGTGAATATTTATCTAAACTACCTTCTAAAACATTATTAGAATTAAAAACTGAACCCGATAATAAATTCGATAATTTTGCTATAAGTATTTGGCATCAAAATTATAAATTAGGATACTTACCCCGCAAAAAAAACAAACCGTTTTTCAATGCTCTGATAGAAAATATATATGAGCTTACATGCCTTTTAGGGCGTTATATTCCCAGCTCAAGAAAAACGAGTTACTATTCTAGCAGGGGAACTAAATTCCAACCAGAACGAGCAGACATTACTATTCACACGTATTCTTCTAAAATTGAATGGCGTCCTGCTATAATATATCCCGAGGATTCAATGGCATATTAAAAAGATTTTTTATACAGAAAGGAATTTTTTATTTATTGAAACATAATTTTATTATCTAATTTAGATATAAATCTAATATATATAATATTGTATAGTTATGCTCTTAGAAGAATATCTAGAGATAATCGAATCTCTAAAATCAGGAGATATATTAGAAATTAAACAAAGTATAGATCATTTTAATAGAGATAATCGTTCTGATTTATCTAAATCTTCACACAACAAAAAATTTAAAGAGGAACTGGAAAAAAGTTATTATAAAGCGCTTTCTAATTTCCTTGCATCGATGCGATTCGAAGAATTTAGACAGTTATTTAATTATTCTGATAAACTAGAAATTTTCGTTGATGTTAAAAAAATTCCGTTAAGATTCAAAATAATATCTGATTTACACTTGTTGGGTATACAATCAGGACAAATAGGGAATATCTTTAAGATCATAAAAATTTTTAACGAATATAATTTGTTTGAAAGAGATTTCACTAGTGAGGAATTAGAATTAATAGAAACTATCAAAAAAGATAAAATGCTTGTATCAAATTTAAAAGACTTGTTTGGAAAGGTATCAAATTCGTTAATATTTTACGCATGTAAAATTATACCTAAAGATCTATACCTCCTCTATAAAAATAGTTTTGCTGATGATATTTTTGCAAGAAATTACAATAACTTGGGTTTTCTGTTAAAATATTTCAATAGATATTCTGTTTATGGACTTAGCGTTGAGAAATTGGGAAAAGTCCAAGATTTTATTAACTGTTTTGAATGGAATTATACGCCTGTGAAAAATAAAAAAGTCAATGAAGATCCGAAGCTTATTACATTTAGATTTAAAAGTAAAACACATTTAGTTTCAATAAATAATATCTTAAATAATTACGATAAAATTATAGGAAATAAAGAACGATATAAATTCTATAGCCTTTCAATGGTATTGCTAGGCGGTTTGGGCCCACAGGGACATGGTTTTACGTATTCAACACCTAAAGGTGAAGTAATAGAAATTTGTAGCGATATTAAGGAGAACGATGCTATAATTATAAAATACAAACAATTCTTAAAACAGCAGTTTCTAGCAAGGCTGAGAAAGGAGATGACTTATAAATGTATTGATGATATTATCATCCAAAAAATAATAAATTATCTTTTGGAAATAATAAACGATAAGGAAATTATTAATTATTACAAAAAAGAAACCATTTTAAAACAGATCAACTATTTCTTGAGCGAAAATCTAGAATCTTACTATAATTCCGATGTAGAGCTTCAAGATTTAAAGAAAAAAATCTCAAATGCGATAAAAATTATCTTAAGACCCATAAAAATGATAGATCAATTTAAATGTAGAATGGATTTAGTTGATAATGACAAAATTCGATCAGAGGATATCGCAAAATTAACCAGTTTAAGGGGTAAATCACATTTTGATGTTTTAAGAGAAAGATATTTCTTTCAAAACGAAATAAAATGGTTTTTTAAAGACTACGCTGGTGAACTGTTGAAATTAGAAAGTAGATTTTAACTTAATAAAATTATATCTCTACAAAATATTTTTTTTTGCTAATATTTATAAAGTAAAAACAAATAGTGGGAGAGGGGGGATGTGTTCCTGCTTGAGGAATCCTCCAAGTCGTTAATCTTATGTTTCTTTAGGATTTTAATGGGAGAGGAGGGATTTGAACCCCCGACCACTCGGCCCCCAGCCGATTGGATTTAGCAAGATTAATTCTTACTAATGTATCATACCAAGCTAGACCACCCTCCCGTTCGATTAGCTAGGATTGTGCGTATTCGAACCGATTTGGTTAACGAGTATGCCTTATTTCCCTTAGAGAGAAAGTGTTTAAAAATTGTAAAGAACAAGATTAAAAATTGTTATTAAAATTTATTATTAACTAACCTTATTATTTTTATGAATAACTTTTTAATTTTTTTAGAGAGTATTAAAAATAGTTAAAGAAAGTTTTAAATTGGATTTTTTATGACTGATCGATACAAAAAAATAGAGGTAACTTGCCCTTTTTGTAATACATCCAAGATCCTTGATATTCCAACTGCATTATTTCTTCAAAAACAATCTAGAATAATCAATATTCAAGTTTCTCTGGGAGCGGTGTGTTCTGACCATCGATTCGTAATTTTCTTAGACACTAATGGCACGGTTCGAGGATATGAAAGAATTGATGTTAATATAGTTGAGCCTCAGATGGACATTGAAAGAGAAGGCGTGAGATTATTAACACTAAATAATTGGATTAAAATATTTGGAACTTATAGTCTCTTTAGTTTATTACACGCAAAAATATTTAATTATCCTATATTTATCGTAATAGACAAAAACGAAGATTTAGAATATAATTCTGATAACTTGAATTCATTTGGCAATCTTATATTACCAGAGAGATATAGAGGCGGGAGAACGATACATTTATATGAAGAATCAGATTACGATAATATTGAGCTTAATATAAAGGATGGGCTATTATTAGATATGCGTTTGCACATTTCAAAAATTCCTTGGGACGAGAAATTAAAGTTTGAAGAATTTCTTGTAGAAAAAGCTTTGGAAATCATTAACGAGCAAGAACAATTAGTTCTCATCCAACAAATAATCTCAAAATTTATTGATGAAGCTGAATGTGCGTTAACTATCCTTGAAGTTGTAAGTCAAATTTCGAAAAAAGAGCTGATAAAAGAGATTTCGAGAAAAATAATGACACAAAAAATTAATAATTATCGGTTAAATCTAATAATCGAGTTTATTAACCGTAGATTTTCACCTAAATTAACAGCTAAAATTGGTAAATTAAAGAAAATATGAAGATCTCGATTGTTTAGTTTTCAAAATTAAGAAAATTACATTTATGACATCGTATATTTAAAATGCATATAACAAATAATCCTTATTTTTCTTACTCAAAATTTTTATATTCTTTAGAAGGTTTTTTATTTTAATAGTAAATACTTCAAGCAATAGTTAATGAGATCTAAAAAGCCATTTCTAATTTTTTGGCCTCAATATTTCGACGCAAAAAGAAGCAGAGGCAATGGAAGGCGCCTTTCTAAGATGTTAGCTATAGAAAAAGTTACGACTACTGAAATCGTTAAAGCCGCCAGAAGGTTAGGCTATGCCGCTGAAAAAGAGGGGAATTATCGATATCCCAAAACTTGGTGGGAGGATCCAGGAAGAGTGGTAATTAATACTAAGGGTAAAAAAAAATCTAAAGTGATTTTAGAAGTAGCTAAAGAAATCAGAAAAATGCGGGGAAAAAATTAATAACTATGCACGAATTTTCTTTTGCTTACAATATTTTCAAAGTAGCAGAGGCCACGGCAATAAAATATAATGCTAAAAAAATAACAGAAGTTTATCTCGAAATTGGTGAACTTACATTAATAGTTCCAGACCTCCTTAAGCAATCGTTTAAAATGGCTACTACGGGTTCAATTGCAGAAGGAGCAGAATTAGTAATTGAAATAACCCCTGGAAAAATTAAATGCCGAGAGTGTAATAAAATCTCGACTGTGACCTTAAATGAAGAGGCTCAATTAACGGGACTTCAATTATTTCAATGTCAACATTGTAAAAGTAAAAATACTGAAATAATTGAAGGGAAAAAAGCTAATGTAAAAAATATTAAAATTCAGGAATAAATTTAAGGAAAATTCGATAACTCACTAAAATGAAGTTATAATTCCTAATTTTCTAACGATTTCTGGATTATTTGGCAAGTAAATTTTCTCTTTTGGAGTTCTTAAATTAGAAAAGTCTTTTGAGATTAAATGTTCTCGTTGAGATCGCTTGTCGTATTGTGCTAAAATACAGCGACCTTTATTGGGCCAATTTACTTTTTGAACTAAATAATTTTCTGTCTTAATCATTAAATTATCTACTAAATTATTTACTTACGAAAGATTTAAAGCATCAATATGTTTTTGGTAAAAATTCACCTCGTTATTTAAACCTTGATTCATACAGAACTTTGCTAAATTTTTATAACGTTCAAGTGGATCAGTACGACTTACCCAACAAATTTTTGCCATACACTCGGAACAACACGCTAGTGGTTTTCTATCAGCTTCCTCTCGTGAATTTGAGCCATTCATTAAGCAATTATATAAAGTACAATGTTTCATTGAAAAAATGTGGGATGTTTCGTGAGCTCCTGTTTTAATCGTGCGCAATAAACACAGACGAAAATCTTTTTCACTCTTTTCAGGTTTTCCATTGCGATATATGGACCAAATGCCTACTCTATGTAGGAGAGATGCTTGACCAAACACAAAATTCCATCCCTTACCAGGCCATAAATCTTCTACTGTAAATGCAATGTAAGCAGCAGCATTTTTGGGGAGGCGAGGCTTGAGAATTCTGTCCATGACATATTTAGACAGGATTTGATGATCCTCCCAAATTGGATGATTTCTTTGTGCATACGGTGGAATCCCTGACAAAGGAATGTCCTCTGCGACAACTTTCGGTAAATTGTAAAATAAGCTCATAAATTCCGCTGTGAGTGTAATAATTTTCCGTT
>JAUWBH010000150.1 GCA_030605085.1 Promethearchaeota archaeon
AACCTCTTAGATTCTCCGTTCTCGTAAATGTTTTGCCCTAAGCAAATATAAGTATATTTCCCATATTTTGTCCTTACCTTTTTTTCAAAAACAAATACCATATATAATAATTGTTACTATTTACTTATATATTTTTTGGTAGAATTAATGTTAACCTTCTGATAATAAGAGAGAAAATTGTACCATATACTTATATTCATGTTTATCTTGTTTTATTATTAATCCATGCTGATATTTGGGAAAAAAAGCGAAATAACAGATAAGAAATGATTTAAGGTATTGATTGAATTTTGTCGCTACTATGCGTTGACCACCATAATTTTAAAATTAGGTGAAAAAGCGTGTTAAAATAGAGCAATCTTTTAAAATCCCGACAAAATTTATTTGAAATGAAAACTATAAATTAAATATCTTCTATCTTTGAAAGTCAAGTTATAGTAAATTTATTCTCTCTTAAAATTTTATTGATAATTTCATTATATTTAAAACTCTTCAAAATATGAGTCGCAATAGTCTAATCGTTTCTCGATCCATTCATATAAATAGTCTATGTATTCGTCTAAATCAAATTCTTTTGTACTATATATAAACTTATCCGGATATTTATTTTCTGGTTTTTCATCAACAGTTATTGGTTTCCACGTTCTCATCTCGATTTCAAGAATATCCTTTATTTCTTCGTACATGTCATCAATCATGCCAAAAATAACATCTTTTGAAAATATTTCTTCTCTTAATTCGTCCCAACGCTCAATACAATTTTGCCTGAATTCGTCATTATCCAATAATCGATCGTATAATACACTTCTCTCTCTTAGTTTAGATTCATCATCCCTTTCTGTACCATATTTCCACCATCCAAACTGACCAAAACTTCCGTCAAAATCCCAAGGAATTAAAAAAAATTTGCTCGGGGCAGTGTCTCTAATTATGAAATAATTCTTACTCCAAAAATCTCTATGAAAATTGAAATAATTAAATAGGAAAAAATCAATTAAATTTTCATTATCAAATATAGTATAAATATTTTCAGTATTGTTAAAAAAATCTTCATCAGATGCATCACATATGAAAGAAAATAATTCAGGAAGTATCTCATCTTTTATTTCATCGTCTTTCTTTTGATTTGGCCAATCCTGGTCCCATTTATCATCTTCATATTCGTCGTAGTATGTATGTAATATTGGTTGAAAAATTAAACTTGAATTAATACCATTGAAATCTTTATCGAGGCCATATAATTTTCTATCGTGCTTTTCTGCAAGTAGGTATAACCCTTGAAATTTTCTGTTTACAAACAAGCTCACATATTTAGATTCTGGTAAAACCGCATGAGAGTCTTCATCTTGTAATTTACTCCACAAGTCAAACGATAACTTTACTCTCATCCGAGTATGATCCATATACATCGCAAACAATGACCAATCGTCATCTTCGCGCATCCCAAGCAATGATTTATGTTCTGAAAGTTCGAAACGGTATCCTTTTTTTGGTCGATTTAGGTTTGTAGCACCACGATATCTTATTTTCCCGAAAACAGGATCGTCATCCAAATCAAATGTACAATTAACATAAGTTCTTCTCCCTATATTACCTGAATAAGTTACATATGCCTCTGGTAAATAGGAGGGTGACTCTGGAGAAGCAATGTAATAAGTTACTGCTGAAATCAAAATAGAAGCTATAACTAATAGGGTTACTATATCCTTCTTCTTCTGGTTCATTGGTTGTCTATTTTTGAAGGTTTTCAAGCTCGACATATCCACTTCTCAATTTCCTATGCTAACTTTTATATAATCATTTAAATTCTTTAACTATTTCAGCTTCACACATCTAAAAAATGGACAATTATTTATATTTTTCTATTTCTTCAATAAAATTATTTTTTTTTTGTAGTTTTTAATACATAATTTATTTTTATTAATAATTTTATTAATATAAATCTAATTATGTATATAACATTTAAATATAAATTTCAATATTTAAATCTTATTTATTCGTATTTAAAAATTAATCTTGTTGAAAGTAATCATAATAGAATATACATAAAATTATAAAAAAATTCACAAAAAAACCATCAAATTTTTGGGATAGATTTAAATACGAATAGAAACATATATTCTCTAAGGTTAAAATTTATTTTAACCATAAATCTCTATTTTATTATTTAATTTTGATTAATAGAATTAAGAGCTACAAAAAAATGAAGTCAAAAACAAAAGTAAGAATTGGTATGGGCATATTCTTGTTTATTTTGATGTTCTCAGTATTTTATAGTGCAAGTCTTGCCGCCGACGACAGCGATGACGATGGTGCTGATAGCGATACCGATGAAGATGGTGTGGCTAGCGATAGTGCCAGCGATAGTGACAACGATGGAGGAACCGTTTTTCAAGCAGGCGTCCCAATCGGACTCGGAATTGCTGCTGTTGCGACAGTATTTATCATTTACGCACTTAAAAGAAAACACCGAATTTAAGCAAGAATGATTTAACAAGGAATTATTATTTGGAAATAATTTTTCCAAACTTTTTTTTTTTTCACATTTTATTGAGTTTTTTTGTATTATTTGAACTCTTTACATTCGATCTCGATAAGAGTTGTAATTCTCTAAGAGTTTTTTCCTTTCTCTCAGCGTTTTTTTCACGACATTTATTTTTGCGACCTTTTCCGAGCTTTTCTCCGAAAGAATGCGGATCATTTTTACTAGAACGGACCCACTCGATGGAAAGAAGGTTTATTACAGAATTCTGAAGCCTGAAGACATTGAAGAATTTTATTCGAAAGGCACTCCTACAACTAACAAATATATGGTTTCGCGAGGTCAAGGAAACGATCCAATCTACGCCGTAGATATGCCTGATGGAGCATTAATATTCTCAAAAGATGATAAGATATTTATCAGCGAAGGTTACGATTATTTCCACACTACATCTAAATGGTTTCCCGATGGCGGGAACGGTTTTTTGCTTTCTTTGACCGTTTGATATAAAAATCAGAAATTCAATTTACTTTAAGAAATAAATACGAATAAGCCATTTCCCTCCCGATTGCTTGTAGGACTTGTAGTATAATCAACATTATATCTCGTTCTTTTTAAAGAAAAATTTAGGAAGAAAGGGATTACGACTTCATGGAACTGTTAAAGCAATGTGCGTACGATTTTGTAATGGAATGTCCCATTTGCGGAACTCGATTAGAGCCAAACGCGGAAAAGTGTTACGAGTATGGATTTGACGCCCCGCCCCGAAACAGAGGGATGATTTAACCACTCTTTTCAAGAGACCTCAAACTTATATTTTTCTGAGTATCTGTAATAATACAGTTCGGGTTCTTTAACAAGATTTAACAAGGAATTATTATTTGGAAATAATTTTTCCAAACTTTTTTTTTTTTCATCTTCTACTATTGATTCAATATCTAATTTATTTTTATTAGATTTTAGATTTTCAAATCTTTGTTTTTTAATGGTTTATTGATTTTTCCAATTTACTAATAACGAGTACTTTAGGATAATATTTGAGGAGATAATAAAAATTTAGTAGCAAGACAGTGATGCATAAAAATATTAAAGGATTTGGGGCGATCGTGGTGCTATTTATTAATGGATGAGTAATCATCAAAATAATTGCGAGAAATTGAGTGATTTTATGAATTTTATATATTAATTTTTTATGTTTCAATCGTTTAATTGGAATCAGAAAGCCTGTCAAGGTACAAATTACTAAACTCAGAATCGCTATGTTGGCGGTCAAATATCCGATGTAAGTGACTGTTAGTTTAATTGTTCCAAATAATACAAAAAAATATATTAGTGCGTTAATATAGGAAAATGGGTTAAAAATATCTCCTGAACTCCTAACTTGTCCATGAACCATGGTGAAATGTAGAATTGAAGCAATACAAGCAAATATTCCAAGTATACAATGAATATATCTTGCTTTCTTCTTGAAATATAATCGAAATTTTGGCAACGACAGATACATACTTAGAAACATGGGAATAAACATTAGGAACGCAAAAAATCCACCTAAACCGGATAATGGTGGTGGTTCTTCGCGTTCTTCGTAGAAATCGGGTGTAAGCCCAACTGGTACGATATAAATTGGCGTAAAAGAAGAAGAGAGATCCACAACTGAAGCAACATCATCATCGTCGAACGCTCCAACAACTACAGTGCCCAATCCTAAATCAGCGCATTTTAAGTAAAAAAGCTGCCCGATCATACCTATATTAAACATTAAGAGGCGATAATCTAAGTCTGAATCCTCATCTATTAATTCCGTATTAACTGAAAGTACTATATCAAGTTGCGCTTGACTAACCATTTTCTGGTTTAATGCCGCTTCTTTAAGTTCAGAACGTTTATCGCCCGAAATTATTTCTGTTAAGGACTCATTTTCTTGATCATATTTGTAAACTCCGTCATCTAAATCTTCAATCTCACCAGCAACGAGATGAATACTTACAAATAAATCGTCTCCAATAAGATATGACACATATGAACAGTCCTCTAACATATCTTCAACAGTATCAAGAGGAATCTCTCCCTCACTGTAATCACGTGTGGATTTTCGAGAAGAAATAGCTTCTTCTACCGTCATCTCATTTTTAATTGTTAGCGTTTTATCTTTTTCAGCTGTTAATGTCGAAGAACTATCGCGACTATTTTCTTTCCCTACAGGGAGAATAACTAAAGGCATTAATTTCGTATCAAGACAATCCTGAACGACATCATCATCAAAAATTGTAATTGGATATGAGTCTAAATCCAAAGATACGGTTTGAAGAAAAAAATTTTGTATCGCATGACCTACTTCCAAATGAACGTATTGGATTCCCCGATCGCCATACTTATTTGTAGTACGTTTATAATCTGCCATAATTAAAAAAATACTACCCACATCTTTTAGTAATTCTTTTTCTTCATTCTCATCTGGAGATGAAAATATATTTCTATTATAAGTTTCTGAAAGGAGTTCAAGAGAATGATCAGAGGGCTCATAACGATAGATTCCTTTCCGTAAAGCGGAGTTTCCTTTATGAAGTAAGAAAATTTCTAAAGGATAGAGCGCCCCTGCTGAGGGAACTGTTCTCTTATTTGAGTCGTGAGTAACTCCCTGAAGAGCGTAACAAAGTTGTGAAATCTCTTCTAAATCTAATTCGTGAGATTCCAAATCCTTCGAAGGTTCAACTTCTTCGATTGCCTTACTAATTGAGATACTCCCCTTAGTATCGGGATCTGGCAACTTCACATTTCCTATTCCAGTGGGTATGAGTTGAATAATTAATAGCAGAGAGAAAGTTACCATTATTACAATTAGTACACCAAATTTTATTTTATCGCTTAGCTCCGCTTTTTCTTTAAATTTAATTTTTATAGGAAGCATATTCTTTTTAATATTCAAAAATTATATATGTAATTTTTATAGTAATCTCGAAGATAATTCTGTCTTAGTTCGTTGTAGAGATTCTAAAAGATTATAAGAAAATATTGTCTAAAATTTCTTTCACTTTAACAGTATCTATTACAAAATTTTGATCAATTTGGCGTTTAAAGATTTTGAAGTTTTATTTAGTATAACTTGTAAATAATTACTTTTTATATTTTTTTTATTCATATTTAAATCTTTCCAGAAAATTTAATGGCTTTTTTAATTTTCTTTTAAAATTTCTCTTCAAAAATCTAAATTATTAAACAATATTTAATATAAAAATTTAAAAACAATGAAAAGATATATAACAAACCAAATTAATATAAAAATAAATAAATTTATAAAAAAAGGTAAAAGTTATGTGGGAAGTCACAGATGTAGAAGTAGGAACTGTAATAATTGAGATAACAACTATAATTGCTGCAATCACCGTTTTACTTATACTTCTCTACTTAAAGAAGGAATACCCAAAACTCACGAAGAAGGGTTTCATAGAGTTTATTATCGGAGTCGCTGTTTTCACAGGCGGTTTTGTATTTGATTTACTCGATACGCTGGTGTTAGATCCTTCCGTTGCTTACGATACATTTGATATCCTCGATCCGATATTTAAGTTTATAGGATTGTTTATTATTGGATATGCATTCTTCAGAATTGCTCGATATGGTGTTGAATTAGGGGAAGGAGGTGCTAAATAAAGTGGGGTATTTACCGATGTCCGAGATAGATATCTTAGATGCGGTTCTTCAGGCTATAGTATTTATTGCGTTTGTCTTTGTTCTTATAGTGCTTTTCTATGCTAAAAAAAAGAACAAAATATTTGCTTCAAAATGGTTTCTAGTTATGGTACTAGCAATTGTAATGGGAGTTGTATCGGTGTTCATGGACTTTTTTACTGAGCTTTATTTGTTTGACGATGATGTGCTGTTTGATACATATAAACTTATTATGGTGATTCTCCAAATTGCAAGTTTGGAAATTTTTGCTTTATCTTTAGTTCTTTTGTTTCCAAAGAAATAATCAGCGAAATTTACATTGGGTAAGAATATTTACACAATTTAAATCCATATTTTTTTTTATAACACTTAAAATCCACATTTTTTTTTAAACACTTGTTAGCTTATCTAGGATTTGTTTTAAATTTAAACGAAAAATTAGAGCTATTGTAATATCTCTTTTAATATTTCTATTAAAATTGATAACCTGAATTGAAATAGTAAATAAAAATCAATAATTAATATAATATTAAAAAAAATCATAAAAAATATATACTACAGAATTACTTCGTGCTCGATTTCAGCAAGAGCGTAGACGACCCCGTCAACCGGCTCAACCTCATGCGAATAATGGCGGGAGTTCTCAGCGGAAAATGCGTCAGGTTCAGCACAAGCGATAAAAACTTTGGCGGTGCTGCTTTTCCAATAATTCATGATGAAGTAATCTTCGAGTTCACCAATCTCGGCGTGCGACAAGTAAGGTATCAACTCTCCGCTTCTGAAATGATCGTGGAGCAAATATTCAACGATTTCCTCTCCGCCACCACCTTCCCACTCCCTCATGATGTTAATGAACTGTACTTCCGACTTCCATACGCCGACCCACACATGTTTTTCGACCTACTGTTCGCTGAAAAATTTGGAGATCCAACATCTGTGAAGAGCAAATTTGTAATGGTTAATAGATACATCGATTTCGTAAAATTGGACAAATTAATGAAAAAGGATGATAGTTGGGGAGATTTCCTTAGATCAGTCGATATCAAACCAAATAAAGATTACGATCCCGCCACCATAAAGATCAACACCCCTCAACAACTAGAATTCTTCGTAAAAGCTATTTTGAGAAAATTGGACGGCACACCCATTGAGTACAGCCTCGGAGATATTGATTCCAAAGAGGACAAAGACGAGACCGGTCCATACATAGCTCCCGACCAGTACCAAGTACACCCCGAGTTCTACAAGGCACTTAGAATGTACAGATACCTTGGGTAATCCGCTCGCAACAAAATCTAAAAATATTTACCCGTCATTCGTGAAATAGTACACAAATAATTTTTCACCGTTTTTTGATAAACCGACAACCACGAAATTTTTAAATGTCTGAATTGATTATTTTTATATGTTTGAATATATAAGTAAAAATATTAAGTTGACGAGATTATCTTGAGTCAAAAAGTATGGAATTACAAAACATGGAATTGCATAGACACAAAAAGAACTCCGGAACAAGAAAGAAAAGGGCTAAATCACCATGTAAATTTATCCGATATAGAAAAGTGTAAAGAACTTAACGAAAAAGATAAAGCGCTTTTGATAAAGCTGATTAATAACGATGTTAGAATTAAAAATTGCGGTCTTGACGATATAGGACGAGCGGGATATTTAAATATCAGAGCGCAAAATGGAATGTGTGAGAATATTACCTTTCCGTATTTAGAGGAGTTAAAATTCTCTACTGATTGCCTTTCAGAAGCGGATGTGTTCTTTATTAACTCACAGCCTACGCTAAAGAATTTAGAAATATTAGCAGATCTTACTGAGATCCCTAATCTTAGCAATCTTTCCAAGCTTGAAAATATAGATTTATCTATAAATAAAATTAAAACGTTAGAGGGATTTGGAGATTTAAAGAAATTAAAGAGTCTTCAATTAAGGTATAACGAAATCTCCGAGATTAGAGCGCTTGGCGACCTTAAGAGCCTCGAGGATTTAGACCTTAGTCACAACAATTTAACTTCGAGCGCAGGATTCGAGCACTTAAGCGCCCTAAAAAATCTGAAATATCTAAACCTGTCAGAAAATAAAATCACCTCGCTCGAAGAGTTCGATAAGCTCGCCGGATGCGAAAACCTTACGAGACTCGACCTCTCTCGCAACCAAATAACCGACATCTACGGTCTCAAACCGATTTCGCACATCCCAAACATTAAATCTTTAAACCTTTCCTACAACAAGATTACAGAGCTCAATGTCACCCGCGACATTCCAAGTTTGACCGGAGTATCGTTCGGTGAAAATCCAATCCCCCGCATTACCGCACTTAAAAACCTCTCCTCCCTCGAATTCATAGGGCTGGATGATTGCCGTTTTAATAAGCTAGAAAATCTGTCCAACTTACCCTGCCTTAAACGCATAGACATTGAAAGAACACCGGTAGAGAAAGTATCGGAACTCGAAACGCTACCAAAACTAGAATATATAGGTGAATTCCAAGAAAAATTTATGACGCCGCAAGAGCTAAAAGAGTTGAAAAAAGACCTTGAACCTCTCGTTCAAGTTGGATTCGAACTTGAATGGACCCGATGGGGTAATTACGGACATCACCCCGAAAATTGGTTTATCGCAAAACGACAAGTTCCCGAGCAAGTTTTCCAAGTTAACGAGCATTTGTCCCTTAAACTCATCGATAATCAAACCATCCTTTACGTAGACGACCAAAAGTTCGAACATTGTGCTACTTTGTTGCTTACGATACCCAAAAAGGAAGTTAACAACCTCGACCAGGTCGATTCAATCGACAAAGCCGCCGAAATCCTAAAAGATTCGCACAAATACCTCGCTAAAAAACCCGATATATCCCCTGAAACCCAATTCTGGGCGCACTGCAGCAACATCCAGGCGTGGACAGAGCACAATTACGACTCCCGAATTCTCCACAGAAACTTGGCGTTCCCGCTCCTGAAAAAACTAACCGAATTGGGAGACCCGATAGCAAAGCGCGTCTTTAAGGAAGAGATCGCAAAAAGATACGCCTCAGGGCATCCTTCGGTCGTTAAATACCTCAAAAATGAAGGATATTTACAATTCTTGTCCGAAAACGAATTAAAGGCCTTGAAATAGCGATTAATTTAAATAATTTTTATGATTAAAATATTTTTGGTGATATAAATTAGCGATAATGAGATAAAGACTGAAGAAATGATGAAATATGAAAAAACAACAGGAAAAAAAGCGATATGGCGTGGAGTTGTGACTGAGGGATTTAAGAAGTGGCAAAAAGGAGAAAAAATTTATATTAAAGATAAAGAAAGATTAAATGTCTTGGTTACTGAAGAGAGAAAAACTCAATGGTTAGACTTTGCGAAAGAGAACAAAATTCCAACTCTTTCCAAGTTAATTAGACGCGCGGTTGATTTCTATATAGAGATCTCACCAGGATTGTCAGAATTAAGAGATTTTCAAAAATCAACTCACGAATTAAAAGAGGAATTAAGTTCAATAAAAGGATTTTCCCAAATGTTAATTGAAGATTATAAAGATGAATTAAGCTGGGAAATTTTATTAAAAATTAAGAGAATATTTGATAAAAGCATAAATATTGAAAATATAATAAAAGAAGTTCTAGATACTCATAAGGACGAAAAGGTTCAAGTTCAATATGATATTTTAATTATAGATGATGACGATTCTACAATTCAACTATTATCCGAATTTTTTAGAAAAAAGGGGTATTCAAGTATAGAAGTAACCTCAGGAGCAGAGGCAATTAAATTATTAAAACATTCTATTCCAAAGATGATCTTATTAGATATCCTTTTACCAGACAAAGAGGGCGATGAAATTTGTAAAATAATTAAATCAGATAAAAAGTTAAAAGATATACCAGTTTTTTATATAACCGCCATACCAGAATCGGAAGTTAGTAAAAAACTGAAAGAAACTGGAGCAGAAGGTTATTTTTTAAAACCTTTTAATATGAAGGAATTCAACACTTTATTTGATTATCTGAACTATTAAATTTCTTATTCATTAATAAGGGTGTTTTAAAAAGAATTTGCAATATCAGGACCATCTTTAAAACTAATCTTCTCAATAATTCTCACATCTGGTTGCGACACATAAAGATTTAAATATTAAGATTATTATAATAAATTCTGGCTATGAATAAAAAAGTATCTATAAAATTGAACTATGTATTAAAATTTTTTTCTATTTCTCTTTAGTTTAAAAAACAAATGGTTGGTAAAGGAATTTGGGCAGAAAAAAAAAAAAGAAAGTTGTGAGAGTTAAAAAATATCCTAACACAGAAAAAGGAAGAAGGATGAAAATGAAGGCTATTGAGAAGATGAATGCGGTCAAAGAAATGAAAAAGAAGATCGAAGCGAAAAAAAAAGCGGATAAAATAAAAATGAAAAAAGAATTTGAAGAAAAGAAGAAGGCCGCTAAAGAGATGAAGAAAAAAAAGGGGGCCGCTGATATTTCGATTACAAGAAATCCGCATTAATTTTAATGTAAAATAATTTTACAAGGATAAGTTTAAATGAGAAAATAACTTGAAATTTTAACAAATCTAAAAATCTTTAACATTTAATAAAAAAAAAGAAAAGAAATAATTGAAATTACATATATTTCTTTTTATATATATACATTACAATTACTAAAACCGCACCTATTATAACAAGGGCGAGTCCTGTTCTACTTGATATTAGACTATCCCATAAGGGAATTAGATCATAGCCTAAATATAACACAATTAGTCGATCTGTTATAAGAAAGATTCCTAGAGCAATTAAAATTAGCCCACTTAAAATACTTATTTTTATTAATTTTTCTTTTTCCATAATCAAAATTAAGAAATATATATATATAAATTTATCTAAAAAAAAGAATCTATTAAATTTTAATGGATTTCACTAGAATTTTGATACTTTAACCTTAAAATTAAGAAATATATATATATAAATTTATCTAAAAAAAAAAATCTATTAAGTTTTTATGGATTTCACTAGAATTTTGGTACACAGACCTTCAATTTAGTACAATATAACTTTTGGTTTATTAGAGAGGAATCATAGTTCGATAATTATTAATCTATTTTGTTAATAGGAAGTCTTACAATAAAAGTTGATCCTTTATTTCTTCCTTCCGATTCAACCAAAATTTTTTTACCATGCAATTCCACTAATTCTTTCGAAATATAAAGTCCAAGCCCGGAACCTTCTGATTTTATTTTCATCGTATGTGCGCTTCTTTCAATTTTACAATATTTTTTGAATAACTTCTCTTTTTCCTCTTTAGTAAATCCTACACCTGTATCTTTTATTGATATATCTATGTAATTGTTTGATTTTTATAAACTAATTTAATAATCCCTTTTGGGGGAGTGTATTTTATCGCATTGGATAATAGATTTAAGATAATTTGTTCAATTCTAACCTTATCTGCCTCTATTAAAAAGGCTCCTTCGAGATTAACTTTTAGCAAAAGATTTTTTTCCTTTAAAGATAATATTAAATCATTAACGCATTCTTCTATAGTTCTCGCAATATCTACCTTTTCTTTTTTCAATAATATTTCCTTTGATTCTATATCAATGGTAATAAATAAATTTTTTATTAATCTATTCAATCTATTTCCATTCCTATTTATGATTTTGATAAAACTTAAAACATCCTCACTCATCTCATCCTTACAAAAATTTAAGAGGTATTGAGATGCGTTATAGATGGAGTTTAATGGAGTTTTTAATTCATGGGAAGTTTTTCTCAATAAATCATATTTAAATTGATTTTTTGCTTTCAATTCTTTTACTTGTTGATTAAGTAGATATTCAGATTTTGTTTGTTGCTCCGTTATATTCTTCAGTTTTATTTTAAATGCTTTAACTCAACATTAATAGATTGAGGAGTTCCCTCAATAGTAGAAAAGTTTTCTCGTATCGAGAATGGGAGAGTATAACTGAGAGCCCGTCCAGCGCAGTTCTGGACGATGACCTTTCGGAGTAGAAATGCATTCCCAAATTCCGTAGCGGTTGATGGGATAGAGGTGTTCGGACTAATGCCACAAATAATTCAACAAAACATCGTTGATAACATTATTTGAAATAATTTGAATACCATTTTATTCATTTTAATAGTCTAGACATTAAATACTATAGTAGAAAAAGAATCATAGATAAGATTGCGAGAAATAGACTGATTTTATGAGTTTGTTAATAATTTTATGAATTTGTTAATAAATCTCTAGGAATTTTTATCTTACAATTAATCCCATAATCCATAGCTCCGTGTTTAAGTAAAGAATATGATAAACCAAAATTGAAGTTAAACCTACTAATATCCAATGAATCCATCTAAATCGTTTAAATCCTATTATTTTCATTACATTTGGATTCCGAGCGAACACAGATAATATTGATACAGTTATCATTATTGTTCCAAAGATTATTCCAAGCCAAATTTTAAATAAGAATATCTCCATTGGGAGATGCGCTCGTCTCCTCAATAAAAATATAGATTTCCAAGGTTCAGAAATATATAAAAAATAAAAATGAATTATCATAAATATAATTGCTAAGAATGAGCTTATACAATGTAAGTCTCGAGCGTTTTTTTTTCTATGAAATAATTTAGCGTGTTTATTCATTGTAATTCCTTGAAAACTTGATATAATAAACCAAATAAGAGCGGCGAATCCAAAAGTTCTACCCCATACCCATAATTCGCCATCACTTGTCCTTGTATGGCGTGTACAATTATTAATTTCGTGGTTAAGTAAAATAAGATTATATGGGATTAGCACCGAAAGAAAAACTATGAAAAATTCAATTAATAGATAAATTATAAACCATGGTATCCTTTTTTCTGAAGCAACTTTCTTACTATTTATAATTATATAACCACATTTTTATTATCATTCTAATTTTTTCGTTTTTCTTTATTCTACTAACAATTGTTATAACACAATTATTCGATACTCTTTCTTATATTATTTCTAATCTCTTTAAATTTCTCTAAAGCTTCAATGATTAATCCTTTACGCATAAATTCTGACGCTTCTTTATCGATTTTATTAATGTTTTTTTTAGTTTCTTCAAACTTCGATAGATCTAATAATTTATGATAGTAATTCAGCGTCCCTACATCCATAGTTCCTACATTCCATCTAAAATTTATTCCCGATTCTGAATCTGTTTTTTCAGGTATTATGTTCCTTGGTTCTTCTACAAAATGTAAGTATTCTAAAGGAATAATATCTTCAATTATTAATCCATCTATAGCTGAACCAAATGAATTTGTAAAAGGGAGTTTAGCTTCACTTAGACCTTCTATTTCAGTTTCGTTTAAACTGACATGAGTTTTTATGATTTTTAATTGATTATTATGGACAAATAATATTGTACGGGAGATTCTTCTTTGTAAGATATATCTTAATTTTACATTATCTTCGGGAGTTATGTTTTGAAATTCCCATTTTAATAAAATTCCATCTTTCGTGAGCATTTTTTCCGGTAATTCATTAACTAGCTCTTCATTAAGCCGTATCTCAGAAATTTTGAAATTGTAAGGAATAAGATCGGTAACTATGGCCTTCTCAATAGTTTCTTCGTAGCGATTTATCAAGCCAGACCATACATTATATTTCCCACCCTCAGATTTTAGGATGGCTATAGGTGTTTCGTCTTCAATCAATTCATTTGAGGTTGTGGTTAAAACTAATTTATTAACAATTTCTTTTTTAACCTCAACCCGATTTTCGTTCAATAAGGATCCAATTTGTTCTAATTTTTCTTTTATATTATTAGATAGATCTCCTAGAAAGTCTGTTACGGAGTATTCTTCAACTAAAGGTAAAACATCTTTTTCAATTTGAATTGCATTTTCAATATCTTTTGCTTTTTTCATTAAATCTTCTTGTTCTTTTACTTTAAAACTTTTAATATCCTCTAAATCTTTCTTAATTTGTTCGGAAATTTGTTTATATTCCTTCTCTATTTCTTTCATACCAATTAATTGTGAAATTTGGATGATTTTTTCAGAACCCCTAAGCAAAGCTATTAAAAACCTTTTCTCTTTATTCTCCCTAAATTTCTCTTTATACTTTGCCAATTTTAAGTAAAGTTTATTATATTTTATTTCAGCAGCGACTATGTCTTGCCTCGTTTCTATTAATCTACTTTTACATTGAATAAGTTCCTTGTCTTTAATTAAATCTCCCGTGGAATCTATTTTTAAGAGAGCTTCTTCAAAAAGGTAACTATCCTTGAGCGATAAGCTTTCTTCAATTGCTTTATCGACTTTTTCACATAATTCATAATTTTCTTTTTGTTTCAAATATTCTTGTCTATGGGATTCCCATTTATTTTTAATATCCTCGTCCAAAAGATCCTTAAGTTGAGGTTTTACTATTTCTAAAATTTTATTAGCATCTATGAAATCATTAGATTTTAAGGATTTTAGGAATTTATTATTGAAATTACTAAGTTCTTGTTTAATTTTCTCTTGTTCTTCCATGAAATTAATCCATAATTCTCTTTCTTTTATAAATAGTTCTTGTACTGAAGGTAGCGATGAGAGATTAGTAAATTTTGAATATTTTTGCTTGAAATCATTAATTTCTTTATGTGCTGTAATTATATCATCCTTTTTTAATAATTTTTCAAACCTGTTTTTTGTTTTTTCAAATGCTTCCATAGTAAAAGAAACTTTGTCCTTTTGTGCTTTTTCCTTTTTCATTTGGCTAATGAAATCTTGTTGTTCTTTTACGATAAAATCTAGTTTTGCCTCTTTAGCTAATTTGATTATATTTTCAGCAACTTTTGTTGCATCTTTGAATTCTCCGATCATGAAGTGATTATTTTGAACAACTCTCATAGAATCAATTTCATCAAGAACTTTAATTTTTTTATCTCTTTCAGTCATTTATTTGTTATATTCCTCTAATTGATTTATAATTTTCTCATAAATTTCCAGAGCTTCAGTTAAGTCGTCTTTATTTAATGATGCTATTCCATTTTTACTTAAAATATCTATACTTATTTTAATTTCTTCCAAACGATAGAGTTCTAACAAATGATATTGATAATTTATAGTTTTAGGTTCCATAGTCCCTATATTCCATTTTATTAGATCACCAAGTTTTGAGCTGGATATTTCAGCCGGTAATAATTTTAAAGGTTCTTTAATGAAATGAAGGTAATATAATGGGATTATATCCTCGACAATTACGCCATTTATTATTTCACCAAACGAATTTGTAAATGGGAGGTTGGCCTCATATAGGCCCTCAAGCTTAAGAGTATTTAACTTGGCATGAGTTTTTATTATTTTTACCTGACCTTTTAAAATAAAAATGATGGTTCGAGAAACTCTGCGACGTAAATCATAATTAATATCCACTCCTTCCTTGGGGGGAATATTTTGGATTTTCCACTCAAGTTCTATACCATGTTTGGTTAAAGATTTATCTGGCAATTCTTTTACTGGTTCTCCATTTAATTGTACTTCTGTAATTTCATAGTTATAGGGAATTAAATCAGTAATAATTGCCTCTTCAATTACATCATCAAAAGGATTAACTAGCCCAGATTTAACGCTAAATTTAACGTTTTGATCATCTTCCTGAGTTTTTTGGACATCAGTCTTTTGTACTAGTTCAATAGCTTCACCTGAAGCAGTTTTAATTAAAGTTTTAGTTGAGATATCTTCTTTTACTTCAACTCGGTGGTCATCTAGCAATTTTCCTACTTCTTCCATTATTTGATTAATATCATCAGAAAGATCACCTAGAATTTCATCAACAGAAAATTCTTCAA
>JAUWBH010000144.1 GCA_030605085.1 Promethearchaeota archaeon
AATATTTCTTTCCTTCACAATTTTTTTTATTTTCTGTAAATATTTATTGCGCCTCTTAATTGAGGACTCCCTTTTATGAAAATCCGTGAGATGATCGTAATACTTACCTCTTTTTTTGCCATTTGTCGTCATAATATCTTAACATTCCTCCATTACACTTCCCGTTAATTTCTCATAATTATATTCCGTTAAATAGTTCTCATAAAGTTCTTGTTCTTCCTTTTTAAATTTCGTCACATCAAAACACTTCGCTATTACATACATTAACTTAATTTGAAATGAGTTAACTTCTACTTTATTTAACTTATCAAACTTTAAATGTGAATTAATCTCTTCTTTGAGAGATTGAAACTTTTGTTCTATTGCCTTTTTCTTTTGAGATAATTTATAATATTCCTGTGCCAATGCGAAATATTTATTATCTCCTTTCAAAACATGTGAGTTTTCAATTGCCATATATTTCAAACCTCCATCTTTTCGTTTTTCTCATAATTTAGTTAATTTGATTATATTTAAAAAAAAAAAGAGTGAATTGGTTTTTCAGAATTTCATATATCTTTTGAGATCTTAATTCGTATGACACTTTGGACATTCCCTAATCCCATCTTCTCTAAGTACCATGAGTATCAGAAAGCGATGTAAACAACTTCGTACTATCCATTCGGGATCATAATCTATCTCATAAATTGCATTTCCGTGTTCTTGTAATTGGTCTAACTCATAGTCAATAAGAGCTTTCGTCCTCTCTGAAAAAGAACTTAATTTAAAATAATTATCAAAAAGGAGGGCTTTAGCCCCCGTCCAAGTAAAAATATTCTTCAAAAGCAATGATGCTTTACTAAAAAAAGTCCCTCAAAACCAGTAGCATGGTTATGGACTATATGTGCCAATCAAATATATGAAGTAATTGAATATTTGACTAAAGCTCTTATAAAAACCTATTTGCACTAGTAATTTATATTTTCATTGATAGCTTTCTTAAATAATGGTGATTAGTGATTTGTCTAAAACTCTTTTACAATTTCTTCGATTCTATTCATAGCTTCTTTTAATTTATCAAAGGCAGTAGCGTAAGACATTCTTAATCTATAAATTGAAAAAGATCCAAAAATATCACCGGGCACTATTGCAACGCCCTTTTCTTTCATAATTTTCATCGAAAATTCTTGACCAGTCATGTGAAAATTTTTAATCGATGGCATTATGTAAAATGCCCCGCGAGGCTTAACAACTTCAAATCCAAGCTCGTTTAACCGATCATATATAAAATTTCGTCTTTTATCGAAATCTTTTAAAATATCGTTGAAAAAGCTAGTGTCCATTTTTAAAGCTTCAATAAAACCGTATTGTGCAGCATGATTTGTGCCAGCGATAGTATATTGTAGATATTTTTCCATCAAATCAATTACTTCTTTCCTTGCCACACAGTAGCCCAATCTAAAACCCGTAGCACTAAATAATTTACTCATAGCATTAAGCGTAATCGTTCGTTCAAACATTCCGTTTAAAGATGCAGGACTAACATGTTTCAAGCCATCGTAGACATAGTTTTCGTATACCTCATCGCTAATTAGATATAAATCGTTTTCTACAACAATATCTACTATTTCTTCAAGCTCTTTTTTGCTTAGGGCGTATCCCGTTGGATTATTTGGAGAATTAATGAGAATTGCTTTTGTTTTAGCGGTAACTGCTGCTTTCATTTTTTCGATATTTGGGCTCAAATCAGGATTACGCTCAACTTCAACAACTTTGACCCCAAAAAAAGCACTACAATAGAAATACGATACAAAATTCGGAGATGAAATGATTAATTCGTCCGAAGGATTAAATATCGAAGCAAACGCAAGAGTAATTGCGTTTGAACCACCATTACAAAGGATAACATTATCTCTCCAATTTACCCTAACATTATTGGCTTTATCTACTTTCTCTTCTATTAATTTCAGTAATTCTGGAACTCCACGTGTCGGAGCATATGTAGTAATATTTTTTTTTAACGCTTCAATGTTTCCTTGTATTGCGGGTAGAGGAGTAGGAAAATCTGGTTGCCCAATCCCTAAACTAATAACATCAGTACGACCCGCAGCTAAGTCGAATAATTCTCTAATTTTTGATTTTGGAGTTTTATGAGTTAGAATATTTGATAATTCTTTCATAATTTATACCAGAAATTTGATATTATTAAAAAATTTGGTTTTAGTTTACTAACCTTAAAAAAGAGATTTTTGTCTAGTTAAAAGAATTCGTTAATTAATTTTACCAATTCTTTTAAGTATGTGGAGGACCAAGTTTTTAAAAGCCAATTCGACATTCTCTCCATATTTAGCACTTGTTTCGATGAAATCACTCGCGTTAATTTGTTCAGCATATTCGGCCCCTTTTTCTGTAGGGACTACACATTGATCAGTCAAATCTATTTTATTTCCAATCAAAATATAAGTCCCTTCTTTTTTCACATATTTATTAAAATCTCTCAACCACTTTGAATCAATGGCTTCAAATGTGTTAAATCTAGTTACATCGTACACTAACAATGCTCCAACACATCCTTGGAAGTACATGCTCCTTATCACATTGTATTTCTCCTGTCCAGCAAGGTCCCACATTATTAATCTTACGCTTGCGTTGATTTCATCTACAGTTACATCTTTCCGTATTATATTTGCTCCCAATGTGGGTTTATAATCCTCTTGAAAAGAATGTTCAATATATTGATTTATCAAGGAGGTCTTGCCGACTGCCGCGTCGCCTAAGACAACAATTTTAAAGACAAATTCTTTAACTTCTTCTGACATTTTTAAATTTAAAATCTTTGTAATTAATATTATATTTTTCTTTTTTTGTATTTATTTGTTTATTTATTTTTTTCACATTTTAATTTCAATTGATAAGTATTATGAGTAGGGTCTTTTACACTCTTTTTTGTTTCAGAATAAGTAACTTGTCTGTTATCTGGTAACGATTTTTTCAAACTATGGACCAAAAACCCTTCAAATAAGTCGCATGGGACACCAATCTCAGAACAAAAAATGCAATTTTGAACTTCCACGGTTATAGAATCTGGATTTTTTTCTACAATAGCAACTTTCCAATCAGCTTTTATTAATTCATTATCAATTTCATGAATGATTTCTTCAAAGCTTTTCCCATAAGGATATAAATAAAAGGAGAATTTCTCTCCAATGCTGTGTAATAAATTATAACACTCATATAATAAGCAATTTTGAGCCGTTATAATTTTTTTAAAAGAAAAAAAATTTATAGTTTGTTCAGGGTCCACATCTCTAAAATCTTTTAAAGATAACATTTCTGCCTCTTTTAAAATAGACTTCATACCATCATAATCAAGGATATCTAAATAAGCTTGTAAAAGCGCCGTTACAACTTTGTTTTTTACTTTTCCTTTATAATTGCCTATTATGATGGTTCACCAATCAATTTACGAAATTATTTAATTTTCTTCAAACTTTACTCCATAATTACTTAAAATTTGACGTACTAACTTTAAAAAAGCGTTTTCTACATTATCACCAAGTTTAGCGCTTGTTTCGATGAAATCAATCGCATTAATTCTTTTTGCCAGCTTAGTCGCATCTTCCTTGTAAACGCCCCTTTGATTCTCTAAATCGTTTTTATTACCAATTAAAATGTACGAGTCCTTATCTTTTACATATTTTTTGTAATCTTTAAGCCATTTAAACTCAATATTCTCAAACGAAGAGTATCTAGTTATATCGTAAATAAATAACGCTCCCGCACATCCTTCGTAATAAGCATGCCTAGACTTTTCGTATTTGTCTTGACCTGCAATATCCCAAAGGATTAATCGTACTTTCGATTCAATTTGTTCAATTTCAATATTTTTCATAACTATATTTGTCCCCAAAGTGGCCTTGTAGTCCTCTTTAAACCTATCTTCGGCATATTTATGCACGAGACTAGTTTTTCCCACTGCTGTATCGCCTAACAAAACTAGTTTCAAAACATAATTAAGATTCTTCTTAGCTGACATCATACATTTCCAATTTTTAATTCTTTATAAATCTAGAAGAGACAAATTAAAGTGAGGGTCATTAGCACGATTTAATTGTTGACTAATTTCATATATGTATACTTCTCCTGTAATAGATATAATACTTGGTTGAGATAGATGTCCTCCAATAACGCTAAAATCTTCCCTTCCAACCGCAACATGAATATGTATTATCGGTTCTCCATCCCTGTACGAAATATTCCCCATACATGAAATCAGTTCCACATCTTCTTCAAATGTTTTAAAGTTATATTGTTGGGTTTTAAGATCAAAATATCCAATTGTAAATTCTTTTAATGCTCCAATAATATTGATGAGCCCCGCTTTTATTTTATGTTTTTTAACAACTTCGTTAATTGCATCGAAAACATCCTCACCAGGCTCGATCTTTCCGACAATAACCCTTCCTACATTAACACTTATACTTTTCATTAAAAACCTATTTTATAAATTAATTGCGGAAATTGTAATTTATTCCTAAATAATAGTTATAATATTTAATGTTTTATTATTTTTAGACTTGTACGACCCAGATATTAGAACATTATTTTTTAATTTTTAACAAAAAAAATTATTACTACGAATTAATATTATATTTATAATTTAATGATTAATAAGGATAGTACAACATAGTTAATTATGAGCGAAAAAATTACAATTTCAGGGGTTGAATTAATATTATCTGAACCAGCTGAAGTAGATATGTCGTGGGTCGGAAACGAAGACGTAATCAACGAGTTAAAAGCAGCGTGGATGGTCGTTGACGAAAAAGAGGATATCCCCTTAAATCCTCGAATATTAGGAAAACCGGGAGTAGGAAAAACAACTCTGGCGTACGCAACCGGAAAAAAGTTAAATAAACCCGTCTACATATTTCAGTGTACGATGGATACTCGTCCGGAAGATCTCTTAATTAGTCCCGTTATTTCTTCGAATAATCAAATCGCTTATGTTGCAAGTTCTTTAGCATCTGCGATTATTAAGGGAGGAGTATGTCTTTTAGACGAAGGAAACCGAATGAGCGAAAAAAGCTGGGCGTCTCTTGCTCCATTAATGGATAAACGCCGATATGTGGATTCAATTATAGCAGGAATAAGAATATACGCTCATCCTGATTTCCGTTTATGTGTTACCATGAATAGCGACAGTAGTACATACGAGCTCCCACAGTATATTTCTTCTAGGCTTCAGCCGCGCATTACAATCGAATTTCCTCGTAAAGTGGACGAATTAAAGATTTTAAAATATAACCTTCCATTTGCTTCAGATGAAATTTTAGAATATTGTGTGGACTTCCTTCAAAATGCTCATATTCACGACGAGCCATTTACAGTGAGGGATGGTATCAATATCGTAAGATATTATATAAAATCACGAGCTTTGAATAATAAAGATAGAAATAAGTTAAATAAGAAAGAGTTTAAAAATACCATTAAACAGGTTGCTGATAAATCAGCGATTAGATATTGTTCAGATGAATACAAAAAACTGATGAAAGAACAACAAGAAAATTCAGTTCGAAAAGATTTTTTTAACGAAGGATAAAGGTCGTTCAAATCCTTACTTTTATTTATATTATATCGATCTAGAAAAGATTTATAAATTTATTTAAGAATTTTAACTTAACTAAAAAAAGTTTTAAAATCGTGAAAACAAAATGTCGAATATTGATGTTCATAGAAAATTCTCGGAATTCGGGAATAAAATGAATACAATAGCGATTTTAACGATCGTAAGTCTTATATTAGGTATTATTGCTTGGGTTGCTAGGTTCATTGGATTTATATATCTCGTAGTAATTATAGTTACGTTAGCTTTTTTCTTTTCAGCCTTAGGAAACATTAAGGAAGCAAATAATACGCTTAATAATCAAAATTTACTCGAATATCGTTCAAAACTTATCCTCGCATTCATTTTTTTTACGATTGGAATGTTTTTCTTTGTAACTGGGATCGTTGGTTTATATATAGTTTCTAATGCTGGAGCAATATTGGCAGCAATTATTGTTTTTGCAGTATTTCTTATTATTGGAATTACATTTTTAATAATTGCAGCGGTTTTTAGTATTATAGCATGGAGTCGTTTAGAATCCTTTTTTACATATAATACAACATTATTTCCACAAAATATTGGTAATGATGCAAGAATTGGAGCCAATTTATGTAAAATCGCCTCTATATTAGATTTGACAATAATTCTCACTATTATTGGAAATATTCTAAGAATAATTGGGTATTTCAAATTGGCATCGTTAAAGAATTCAGCAGGTGCTCCAGCAGCTCGATTAGCACCATTATCACCGGGTCAACCAATCCAAACCCTACCTGCAACAAAAGAAACTACGAATTTTTGCCCTAAATGTGGTCACCCTATAAAAGGAAAAGGAGATTTTTACCCTGAACATGGATCCTCAATAGATAAAGATTGAAAGATAATCAATTAACCAATTTCATTTTTTTTTAACAATATTTTTTTTTTCGATCTAGGGATTATTTACGCATAATGACTGAATTACACGTTTTCGATCGTTTTATATAAAATGAATATTGGTCTAGAAAAGATTTATAAACTTATTTGATAAAATTAACTCATCTAAAAAAAAAATTAAATTGTGATATTAAAAAATGTCGAGTGCGAATATAAATAGGGAATTCTCGGAATTTGGGAATAAAATGCTGATAATAGCGATATTGACGATTGTAAGTTTTGTATTAGGGTTTGCTTCTTTGATCAGTTCTTTCATTGGATTTGTAGGTCTCTTTTTAAACATAGGTATTTTTATCCTTTTCTTCATAGCTTTAGGAAACATTTATGAAGCAGGTACTGAGCTAAATAATCAAAATCTACTAGAATTTCGCTCAAAACTTATCATCTCTTTAATTTTAGGACTAATTGGAAGCTTTTTCTTTGTAGTAGGGATATTTGGTTTAGTAATAGTATTTAATGCTGGAGCAATATTGGCAGCAATTATAGTTTTTGCATTATTTATTATTATTGGAATTGTCCTTTTAATAATTGCAACTGTTTTTAGAATTATAGCATGGAGTAAACTTAAAACATTCTTTGAATTGAACGCATCTTTATTTCCCTCAAATATTGCCGAAGATGCAAAATCCGGAGCGTCTCTTTGTAAAATCGGTGCTATATTAGATGCAACTATAATTCTATCGTTTGTTGGAGATATTCTACGAATAATTGGATATTTTAAATTAAAATCTTTAAAAGATTTAGTTGGTGCTCCAGCAGTCCGACCAGCACCCCTACCAGAAGCTCCACAGCCAGCAGCATCACCAAAAACAGCCGCTAATTTTTGCCCAAGTTGCGGGAGCCAAATTGAACCGGGAGTTAAGTATTGTACTGAATGTGGATCAGAAATCAATTAAAAATGAATAAGATCAAATAAAGAAATAAATTTTTTTTTTTCATTCTAATTTAAGTATTTTTATTGTTATTATTACTATAAAATAATGACTACTAAATTCTTGTTCTAATAATCAAAATATAAACACATAGGATCGAAGCCATATGGATAAAACACCTTATCTTAAATATAAGAACATCTATATTATTCCGACATTTCATTCGAGAATCGAATTCGCTAGATTGGTTCGAACTGCTTATTTTAAGGTATTTCCGGACGTAATAGCTATAGAACTACCAGATAACATGAGAGACGAGGTAACAGAAGGAATTGAGCGATTGCCTTTTTTATCTTTAATCGCATACGCAGATACGCTAAATCCAAAAAAAATGAATTTTATCCCCATCGATCCAGGAGATTCTATTATCGAAGGGATAAAGATTGGGCTTGAGTATGATGTTCCAATCGAATTTGTTGATTTAACTGTCTCAGAATACACGCCAACAGCCTTTAACCTTCCAGACGATTATTCGGTGAAAAAAATAGGATTAAAATTATTTTATGAGAAAATTTCGGAATATTTTGAAAAGGAATATAAGACTAAAAAAAAAGAGCTTCGAGACTCGATTAATTTAGAAGAATTTCTAAAGATACAAGAAAATCAAGAAAAGGAATATGATTTCGTAGAAAAGGATATATTACGCGAGAAGTATATGGCCTCTCATCTTTTGAAAATGATGCCAATATATCACAGAATATTATTTATTGTTGGAATGGCTCATTGGGAAAACATTAAATACTATTTAGAGAATCCTGAAAAAATCCAAGATGTTGAATTGGATCTAGTTCCACATAAATTTGTTAAAATTTACAACATTAAAAGTTCAGACGCAAGATTTCTATTGAGAGAATTACCTTATAATACTTACAAATGGTTAAAATTTAAAGAGAAATACTCAAAAAAAAATTTGGAGGAAATTGAATCTCCTGACGAACTATATAATATTTTAAGTTCTTACGATAAAGTGGAACATATTAGAAAGATTTTATTAAGTGCTAAATACGAATACGAGGAGGAATTCAAAGAGTTTGTAGATCTGCATAAATTAAAAACTCTTTTTCAATATTCGAGAAATCTGACTTTAACGGAGCAAAGACTCTTGCCTAACCTAACTCAATTATTAATCTCTTCCAAGAACATAGTTGATGACGATTACGCCTGGAAAGTGTTGGAAAAGGCAACAAAATATCCTTATGACGACGAAAGTGAAAAATACGAAACGATGAAACTTAGCATAGAGGGAGGTTACGATCCCAATGGAAGATATATCAGATTAAGAAGGCGCCACCCTTACTATTATGAAAAAGAAAGAGATGTTCCCTTGAAAAAAAGACCTAAAGAAGAATACGAGGGACAATGGAGGGACGAATGGGAGTCGAGAAGATGGGATACTGTGTCCTGGCCTCCTGAGGATGTTGTCGAAGAAGATTATTTCGCGTATATAAGAAAAAAAGCAATGAAAAATCTGAAAAATCAGAGAGTCAAAATAGAGGAATTCAAATCAAGCCTCATGGATGGAATAGCAATAAAAGAAACAATTAGAAATTGGGCTTTTAAGAAAAAAATTTATGTGCGAAACGAACAACAAATTCAAGGCAAGGTTGATACTCTTATCGTTATTTTCGACAAGGATAGTGGAGAGATTGAGAAATATCCATATACATTAACATGGTGGGCGGAACACGATAAAGAGAGCGACATGGCTTTCTATGCAACTAGTCCAGGCGATTATCTAATTGGACCTGGAATCTCTCACATAGAAATAGGAGGATTGTTGTCAATTTTTCCCGCACCTCAATTAAAACAGATATTTGATTCGTATATGGATTACGAATATCGAGACACTAATAACAAGGCAGAAAGACTGTTAAAAGCAGGCATACTTTTTTCGAAAGAACGCTACATTGTGTATGTAGCAGAAAAACCACCGAGAAAATACTTTTTTTCGCTTGCGGGAGTAAAAAACAGAGAACTTGTGTATATCCCTTTGGATAACTTTAGTCAAGAATCGCTCAAAACCATTAAACATATACACATCTTAGCTGGAAAAGACAAAAGAAAAATTGCTCATAATTATATTTTTTTAAATAAGTAATATAATAAATCGGTAAATTATTTATTATTGCGTTTTTAACATTCCTAATAGGAGCCTTTATAGATCAATTGATTGGATATAAGATTAAATTATTAATTTAAAATCAACTCTCTTCATTTTCAATTTTTTTTGCCATTTCTTTAATTTTTTCTTTAGATTCATTTGAAAGTTCCCCTATACCATTGGTCTCTGCAATGATTTTTAATGCTTTTTTTAAATCTTCTTCTGCTGTTTTAATTCTTATTCTTCTCCTTTCATATTCAATATTTAGTTCTGATGGGGGTTTCATTAAAAATCCTTTCATCGTTATAAGCCCGCCAATCATTAGTATTATTCGTATTATTAAGATTCCTATATTGCTTGGAAATCTCAGGCCATCTAAAGCAATACTAATTGAGAACAATAATATACCTAATTCTATAATTCTAACTCGTTTATAAGCAAATGTATCTTTATCAGGTGATTTTATAAGATATATAATGAATATAGCGTTTGGAATGAATATATATAAAAATAAAAAGAGAGTAAAATAAAAATAGACAAATGGATTTGCAATTGTTAAATCCGAAACATCCATGAATACGGTTAATTCCTGCTCAAAACCAATAAAAAGTATAACTAGGCTGATTTAAAATAGTATGCATCATCGATAAAATGTAGAGGTGGTGTATGGGTTAGGAACGGTTAAACATCGGAACCTTGAAATTTTTACATCCTCCAATAACCTATATTTTTTTTTTTTCGATTTATAGATGTACTAAAACATCGATTTTTGGCAATTTACGGTCAAAAAGAATTGGAGTTCTTAGAATCTATGAGAATAGTGGACATTCAGCAAAACTATTACGAATCGCTCACTGCCGGGCTTTTTAGCTTGGACGAGGAGGTTTTGCCCGATCCGGTCCTCCGAATTTCTGACAATGTAGATCCTCTGTTCGACATGGGGTACTTAGACTTAATCGCCGAGCATAACGAGACTTGCCTAATCTCAACCCTTACGCTGTTAAAAAAGAGGTTTTTTAAGTTAAATCTAATAGATTTAAATTACTATAAAAACCAATTTATGAAAATTTATAAAGACACTCTTATAATTTATCTAACTGACAATTCAGAAATACAGGTGAAAATTTGCTAGTAAAAAAAATTAAAGATTTAAAAATTATTAACTATAGCTGAAATTCTCACTTACTAATAACATTCAGATGTCTCACTTTTTAATTCCGTCCCAAAGTTCGATTAGATTTCCATCTTCGTCGGTAAACCACCTATCTAGTTCTTCATTAGAAAGAATTATAGGTTTATCCTCAAACTTATCAATAAACTCTTTTAGATATGTAGAATCACAAGAAAGACACTTAATGTCATCACCCAGATCGATAGCTTCCTCTCTATTACATCGAGGGCATTTATACTTTTTTACTTTCTTTTTCAATTTTTTTCTCAATTTTTTTCTGAAAGCTTCCCAATGACCTATCTTTTCTTTTATGTTTCAATCTTCTATTTGAAGCTATTTTTATTGTCACTAAAGTTGGCGATTCTTATCAAATTGTAGCAGATAGGTAATTTCAATCTTCTATTTGAAGCTATTTTTATTGTCACAAATCTGTTTTTCAAAGTCAATTTCGGGAGCGATATTATTTCAATCTTCTATTTGAAGCTATTTTTATTGCTATACTGTCACTTATATTGCCTCTGATGGGAGTAATCTTGAATTTCAATCTTCTATTTGAAACTATTTTTATTGCTATAAGAAAAAGATTTTGTAATAAATGTCTCGAAACCATAATTTCAATCTTCTATTTGAAGCTATATTTATTGCTATTTTAGAACCTAAAACGCATTATTGCGAATGTACACCATCAATCTTCTATTTGAAGCTATATTTATTGCTATCAGATAGCTCCCGGTGTGTCCACAGAGAGTGAGCTTCATTTCAATCTTCTATTTGAAGCTATACTTATTGCTATAGTAAGGAACTACGAGATAACTATGACAGTAAGACCTACATTTCAATCTTCTATTTGAAGCTATATTTATTGCTATTTAAAGGATCTACACTTAGAAGAGCGATTCTTTGAAACATTTCAATCTTCTATTTGAAGCTATATTTATTGCTATCTTTATATAATAATAATATAAGATTAAATACTTTCATATTTATTTTTATCTTATTTAACAATCAGTCCTTTATAAATGAGACATACTTCCTTAAATCCTCTTTTTTTATTATTGTTTTTACTCTCAAGTAGAGTTTATGCCCTAAAAATCAATCTTATAGACTTAAATAAGTTCCATAACAATTCTACTGCAACTTAATATTTAACTTTTTCATTCGAGGATCTTAAAAAAAATACTCTATTTATAAATTATACTCGAAAAATTTGAATGTGAGGAAATTTTTTCGAAAGGGTTGTTCTTGCATTTTTTTTATGTTATTAGTATCTATCATGTTTCTATTGCATCATTTTTAGATTTTTTAAGTATTAAGCAGAAATGAAATTTTAACATAAATTAGGCAATTTTGCACGATCAACTAGGGTATTTTTCATATTTTTCGTTCTTTTCTTTTCAATTTTAAAATTTAAATACTGATTAGTATAATTTTTAAAAAAAATTTAGTGTGTTGCTCGAAACTATTTAAATACTTTAAATACTATTTTTATTGCCTGAAAATGAAATCAAAAGATTGATCTATTAGGAGCGTTTCGATCTTGAAATACGGGAAAAATTTGAATTTTTTTGAATAGTAATTTGAGCAAATAGACATAATATGATGCATAGTTAAATTTAATTGAAATTTGAAATCAGTAGAAAGATTTCCTTAAATTTCATAGAAAAGAACAAATATTTATAAAATGTTGTAATTAACATTATTGTAAAATTGTCATATCAAGCAAAAGAAAAAAAAAAAATCAAAAGATGAATAAGGATAATACTGAAAAAAACTCTTCTTTAATTCATATTGTATTTAATTGCAGAGAAGACCATCGAATTACCATGCCTATTATCAATATCCCAACAACCTATAAAATATACTATTTTACAGCATATATCAAAAGTACCGGACAAAAAGACGAAAATATGGATTATTATCATCGAAATTGTGAATTTTTAAGAAATCAAATACCAAAAATTCAGATTATACAAAAAGAAATTGATTATACTGATTATATAGAAATTATTCAAGAAATTTCTAAAATTATTAAATCTGAAAGAAAACAAAATCCCAAATGCAAAATTATGATTAATATCGGGACAGGTTCGAATATAACGGCATTGGCATCGACAGAGGCAACTAGATTATGGAACTGTGAACTATATTATGTATATTCAACAAAATATGATCCCTCAGTTAATGGTCCCAGACATAAAGGTGAAATGATTATAGTTTTCCCTCCTATATTTCCAATAATAAAACCAAATAAAATCCTTATCAAAACATTAAAAGTTATTAATGATGAAATAAAAAATAAATACATTGGTAAAGAATCTGAATTCTCCAGAAAGTTTCTTTATAAAAAGAAATTAATTGAAATCCTAATTGATAAAGGATTTTTAAAACTTAAGAAAAACCACAAAGACTTAAGATCTCGCCAATCAAGCTACTATATGAAAGTTAATAAAAGATTTCTTGAACCTTTAGCAAATAAACTCGGATATATCAAAATCTCTGATGATAAAAGAAATAAAAAAATTACTATCACTAAAAAAGGTAAAATTATCCTTGAAATTTTTCGCTATTGGATCTAAAGGATTCTTGATATTAATGATTAATATCAGAATTAATTTTTTTTAACCTTTATTATGAAATTAGCGCTAATCTTCTATTTGAAGCTATTTTTATTGTCACCTTTCTGCGGATGCGAAAACTCCTTGAAAGCCAATATATTTCAATCTTCTATTTGAAGATATTTTTATTGTCACGTGGAGGGATTGTTGTAACCACATATCGCGCATTCCCATTTCAATCTTCTATTTGAAGCTATTTTTATTGTCACTTCCCAGCTTTTCGTCCCATCTCTCCAAGTTGGATAAATTTCAATCTTCTATTTGAAGCTATTTTTATTGTCACTTTTCCGTATTTCTTTCTTGTCTTATCTGCTCTGCCACAATTTCAAGCTATTTTTTTTGTCACATGGATTATACAATGAATATAGATTGCTCCTAGAAGTATTTCAATCTTCTATTTGAGGCTATTTTTATTGTCACCTTTAGAGAGTGGAAAAGGATTGATAGATCTTTAGGAGAATTTCAATCTTCTATTTGAAGCTATTTTTATTGTCACGGAAGACTCCTAACCTTTATGCACACATATATCGTTACATTTCAATCTTCTATTTGAAGCTATTTTTATTGTCACTTATTCTACATTTCAGATATTTATAAAAAACGGCTTTATTTCAATCTTCTATTTGAAGCTATATTTATTGCTATGAAATTCATAAGGAAAAAGGATACCCACCAAATATTTGATTTCAATCTTCTATTTGAAGCTATTTTTATTGTCACTTGATACGGCTTGGCATACTCTTTTCTTGTTAGATACATTTCAATCTTCTATTTGAAGCTATTTTTATTGTCACGAGACGGGGAATATCTCGTAAGACAATTCTTAGATTCATTTCAATCTTCTATTTGAAGCTATTTTTATTGTCACTTAATACGGCTTGGCATACTCTTTTCTTGTTAGATATGTTTCAATCTTCTATTTGAAGCTATTCTTATTGTCACTTTATCCGTACAAGGTGCTGAGACATTCACATACCATATATTTCAATCTTCTATTTGAAGCTATTTTTATTGCTATCCTTTATATAATAATAATTTAAGATTATACTTTCATATTTATTTTTATCTAATTTAACAATCAATCCTTAATAAATAAAACATATTTCCTAATTATTGATTATTTCTTTAATAAATCCTTTTCTGTTAAATAACTTCTATGATAATAGTGAATAACACCCATTCCTGCAGTTCGGTTTGCTCCAACATTAGTATATTCACCAAATCTGCATAAAATCTCCACCCAACGACAATTGCTCCCATGATCTTGGTTAACTAATTTATAATCATATTTTCGATTCAATTGCTCTAAATAGTGTTTATAATAATTTTTATTAATCTTTGTAACTCGGTAAGAGGCATTACCTAAACCCCCTACAACGAGCCTTGGCTTTCCAATGTTATGTCGTACACTCCTCATTTTATAACCGCTCACGTATACGTGAGAATTAACCCAAGCTAAAAAATTTTCACGGTCAATCTTGGTAATATTTTCATTAAGGGCATTCCATATATTTGAGAGATTACCAAAAATTATTTCTGGAATTGGTAGTTACAAACGAAACAAAAAAAGTACAGTTTGGCGTGAAGGTGGAAATAATTACCAAAAATTATTTCTGGAATTGATAGTAGTTTTTAAGGTTATTGTTGTGTTTTATGAATTATATAATCGAATATTTTCTGAATAATTACTGAATGGTTATTCAATTGCCTAATAACTCTCTCATTTTTGTTGTAATTTCGCTACGGGGGAAAAATTGGCGGGTGAGTGTGAATCGGAAATATATAAGTCGCTTGGATTACACTATGTTGAGCCGGAATTGAGGGAAAATAACGGCGAGATTAAGGCTGCGCAAAATGGAGCCTTAGCTTCGCTTATATCTGACGGAGACATCAAGGGAGACTTGCATTGTCACTCGCGTTGGACCGATGGGGCTGGTTCCATAGAACAAATGGCTGAAGCCGGTAAAAATCGAGGGTACGAATATTTGGCCATTACCGACCACGCAAAAGCCTTAAAAATATGTCGTGGGATCTCAGAGGACGACATTCGACGCCAAATGCACGAGATTGAGCTTCTAAATCGAAAATTAGAGGATTTCACAGTCCTCATTGGCATCGAAGCAAACATAGACGCCCAAGGTCGATTAGATATCTCTTCCACGGTTCTGAAGGATCTCGACGTGGTTATAGCGTCCGTTCACTCGCACCTCTACCAACCGGAAAAAGTGTACACGGAACGAATATTAAACGCTCTACATAACGATTATGTGCGCATATTGGGACACCCCACGGGTCGCGTTTTGTTGTATCGACCCTCATTACACATCAACTTACATCTTTTGTTTGAGACGGCGAAAAAATTGGGAATTGTTTTGGAGATTAACACGGACCCAGGCAGACAGGATTTGTCCGGTGCCAACTGCTTTCTCGGTCGGAAGTATGGGGCCTCTTTTTCAATTGGAAGCGACGCACACTATCCAACGCATTTAGGTTTTTTACCGACCATGGGAGTGGCTACAGCACGGCGAGGATGGTTAGAAAAAAAAGACATAATTAACAGTTTACGATTAAACGATTTATTAAAAAGATTAAGGTAACTCAATCTTTGTAATATCAAACTCAATCTTTGTAATATCAAACCTTAGTAAAAAATCAACTTTGAATAATATGGTTAAGAAAAAATTTATTAAGTGGAATCGTCACATGTCATTTGTTAAAAGAGAGAGGTGTTTCCATTAAAAAATAACTTTTTTTCACTAATTTTAAAAAGCCCCTATAACTTATTTTTTTACCTTAAAATAAAAATTAAAGGTGAATAATGAATATGAATATTTTTACATCAAATGATAGAAATGTTTTTA
>JAUWBH010000004.1 GCA_030605085.1 Promethearchaeota archaeon
AAATTAAACTAAGTAAAAAATGACAAATATAATTCAAATTGATGACGAAGTAAAAAAAAAACTCTTTCAAATTAAATTAAAGTTAGAAGAAGAAAGAGGGAGTGCCATAACTTATAATGAGTTGATTAATTACTTGCTGGAAAATCAAAAATTTAATTTAATAAAAAGAAAAAACATGAAAGATTTTAGGAAATTTGAAGGAATTATTTCAAAATCTGCTGTGGAAGAGTATTGGTTCAATAAAAAAAAGGAACTAGAGCGCGAAGAAAATAGAGCTCCTCTTAAAAAATAATAAGATTTAGTGCTAAAATAAGAAGAAATAAAATAACAGTACACAGTAAAACTTATTTATCCTCACGAATCTCGATGCCATCAGGGAGAGTCACCGAATCGGCACTTATTCCTTCAGCTTTTCTAAAGTAATCGTAAGTTCTCTCATCAGCCATTTTCATGTAAGCTTTTAATTCCTTATCCATATCTGGGGGAATTTCAAACTCAACGAAATTTTTGAGGATCTCTTCAACCTTATCACTTGCGCTAGAAATAATGTCTTTTGACCCTTTTTTACGCCATGTGGTCCTCCGGTTTCTGTTAACTAATTTGGGCATATATAGTTCTTTCTTCATGTGCTTTCTCGTATGCGGTTCGCTTAAAAAAGTGGCACCTGGTTTTGGATCGGTAGCTACTTTTTCTATTACATCCAATGCGATTGTATCTTCATCTACTTTAACTCCATCAAAAGCTCGATTAATCACACCTGCTATATCGTCGTCAATTAATAGTAATAGCAAAAACCTTGTTTATTGGGAGCACTTACCAATCGCATTAGCGCCCTCCACATCACTTGGAGAGGAACATTGTTTTTCAGGATGTTGCGTAAAAGGCAATGTAAAAATCCGACATTTAAACATATGGACATTAAAATCCATTTGATAATATCATAATCTTTAAGGTTCTAACAAATTCAATTTATTTATTTGAATAAAATATTTATGATTGAAATTATATGAAGAATTTAGAGTTCTCTTCATTAATTAGTAAAGTTTAACTAGTAAAATTGATATTAAATTAGTAAGTTTTTTTAATATTTGCAAATAGATTAAGAGGCTAAAAAAATGGTGGACAAAGATAATAGCAAAAAAAAAATTCATAAAATTGATACCTCTAAAAAGAATCGTGACGATAATGCAATTCCAAACAAATTTCAATATCAAAATTTTGAAATTTACGAGGAAAAAATTAATGGTGATGCCGCAATTCGTCTATATAATCTAATTTTTAAGCCGCCTAAAGATCCCGAGAGAGAAAAAATAATCAAAGAAGCAATAAAACTCTTTCCTGAACCAGAAAAATCTACTGAAATAGACATAGATCTCTCATGAGGGATTAAAAATCAAACCAGTAATATCTCCTTTTAGTGAAGAGCTTTTAATTGATGAATTTGACTGTGGAGTTGATGATGTTAACGAATATCTTAAGGAAAAAGCTCTTAGTCAAGAGGAAGGAAAGATTACAAAAATCTTTTTGATCCATATAAAAAAAAGAGTGATTGCATATTCCGCAGTTTTTTGCTCTCATTTATACTTTAAACTACCAGATCAAGATAAAGAATTTCGGGTTCCTGGAATATGCTTAGGTCAACTTGGTGTTGATGTTGAATTTCAAGGAAAAGGACTTGGAATTATATTAATAAAACATGCTATTTCTCTAGCTAATAAAATTAGTGAATATTTAGGTTGTAGAATAATATATGTTGAAGCCCATGATGATGCCGTTTATTTTTATTTAAGTCTTCGCTTTTCCTTAGTAGAGGCTAAACCAAATAGAAATAGAATGGTTTTTGATTTAAAATAGAGAATTTCTTTTTTAAAAACAAAGAGTACTATAACTTACAATAAGTTAATTATTTATTTACTGGAAAATCAAAAATTTAATTTAATAAAAAGAAAAAACATGAAAGATTTTAAGAAATTTGAAGGAATTATTTCAAAATCTGCTATGGAAGAGTATTGGTCAAATAAAAAAAAAGAACTAGAGCGTGAAGAAAATAGAGCTCCTCTTAAAAAATTATAAGATTTAGTGCTAAAATAAGACGAAATAAAATAAAAATACAGAGTAAAATTTATTTATCCTCACGAATTTCGATGCCATCAGGGAGAGTTACTGAATCGGCACTTATTCCCTCAGCTTTTCTAAAGTAATCGTAAGTTCTCTCATCCGCCATTTTCATGTACGCTTTTAATTCCCTATCCATATCTGGGGGAATTTCAAACTCAACGAAATTTTTAAGGATCTCTTCAACCTTATCACTTGCGCTTGAAATAATGTCTTTTGACCCTTTTTTACGCCATGTGGTCCTCCGGTTTCTGTTGACTAATTTGGGCATATATAGTTCTTTCTTCATGTGTTTTCTCGTATGCGGTTCGCTTAAAAAAGTGGCACCTGGTTTTGGATCGGTAGCTACTTTTTCTATTACATCCAATGCTATTGTATCTTCATCTACTTTAACGCCATTAAAAGCTCGATTAATCATACCTGCGATTTCATCGTCAATTAATAGTAATTCTAACGATTCCGCAAGAGTAGCTTCGTACGTACCCGCACAGGTAATGTAATTAATACCCGCCTGAGCAGCAAACATTAAAGTTTGGTAGCGTTCTAAGCCATTTTGAACATCAAGGCATTTTGAATCAGTTACTCCTCCAAGACCTCGCGAAGGTATATTATAATATCTAGCTAATTGAGCAATCCCTGCAGTCATAAAACCAGTCTCAACCGAGCCTATCGCTGAATTACCAGATCTCATATCGGTTATATGGGAAACTGTTCCAAAAAATACCGGCGCGCCAGGATTGTACAATTGGGTCACCACAATTCCTGCGAGGATTTCGGCGTTAGTTTGTGTTAATAATCCTGCCATAGATACAGGTGCAGATGTCCCTGCAAGAGCTTCGGGAGCAACAATGGTTGGCTGTTTATATTTTGCAAAAACTTCAAGGCCATTTGTCATTAACGCCGGTAAATGGAGTGGGCTCGTAGGATTCATGAATCCAATCAATCTTGGTCTTTTCGTTAATTCGTCCTCTCCACCCACAAGAATAGCCATCATATTTATCATGTCCTGACTTGCAACTCTTCCGTAACATCCCGCACCGTAAGATTTTCGAGTATTTTTTGCCCATACATATATACAGTCGGTATGAACGGTAAGATATTTGACATCACTAGGCCACACATCTATATGTGACGCCATAATATGTTCCAAACTATCAACGACGCGTATTTGTTTAATATTATCGTTTAGAATAACTTTTCTATAACCTCTTTTCTCATTCGGATCGTATATGCGTACTGAAGTACCAATTGTTCCGAATTGGGTACTACGCGTATTAACTTCAAAACTAAACGAACCATCCCTTCCATACAATTTAAAAGAATCAGGAACATGCTTTAACTGCTCCTTTATTAACGCTTCAGGAAATTTAACGAAATTTGAATTTTTATCTATTTCAGCACCATTTTCTTGAAGCAGTTTTCGACAATCTTCGGCATCTATTTTAATTCCGACATTTTCCATTAATTTTATACTGGCAGAATGAATTGTTTCTATTTCGTCTTTTGAAAGCACTTCTAGTTTATTCAACTTCATGATTTATTCTATTCTCCAATTATTAAATTTATTTAATCTTAATTTTATAATTTAACCAATTTTAGAATATATTTTATATATTTTTCTTTTCAAAAAACTTTATATTAAACAATTTTTTTCTCCTTTTTATGGGATATTGTCCTGTATGTAAAAGTATAACGAACTTTAGGACTATGTGTCCGATGCATCATAACGATGAAAAAGATAAGCAGAAATGGAAATATTGCACAGTATGTGGAGGCACTCTACAAGGCACTTTCAGAGAATGTATGAAATGTAAGAAAAGATTTAACAGTAACACTTAGACCGCCTTTAAAAAAAAATAGAATTCAAATCTAATGTCCTACTGATTTCTTGATACTTATTATAAAAAATGCTCAAGGGAAGGTATTTACTTTTTTCTAATACTCCACTATCTTTTAATTAATCATCATAGTATTTTATTTACAAGAGCAACTGCGTCAATTGCGGAGTCAGCCCACCCATCGGCGTCAATTTCTTCCGACCATTCTTCTGAGGTTGGGGCGCCACCCACAATAATTTTATATTTTTCGCGTAGTCCTCGATTTTCCAATTCATTAATTAGTTGTCGTTGAAAATCCATCGACATTGTTAAAAGAGAAGACATGGCAATAACTTGAGCCCCTACTTCTTCAGCCTTCTCAATAAACTTTGAAGCGGGTATGTCAACGCCCAAATTATAAACTTCATAACCATTTGAGAACAAGAACGAGCCAACGAGATCCTTTCCAATAGAATGAACATCGCTTTCCACCGTGCCAAGGATAACCTTTCCTTTTGTTTCTTTCTTTTCTCCAGATGCTCGTATAGCGGGATCTAAAATGTCATCAATCACTTTTTTAACTATATCAGCAGAACCGATTAACTCCGGGAGAAAAATCTCTTCTTTTTCAAACAATTCGCCAACATGTTCCATTACATTTCCAACAACTTTTAACAATTCTGCAGGAGTCGATTCTTTATTTTCTAATGCTGTCTTACAAAGTTCTCTTAAACCTTCCTCATCCCATTCCAAGATAGTTTCCTTTATTTTTTCTTCTAATGTCATGTTACATTATTCTATTTATTTTATTCTAATAAAATTCAAGCAATCCCTTAGCTTATAATTAACTATTAAATGTAATTTAAAATAAAACTTTGTTATAAAAACATAAAGTATTTGATGAAATATATAATAATAATATTAGAATTTGTGATTTCACCAAATTTATTTGAACTTTAGACAATTTTATAAGAAAATTTTAAATGTGATAGCAATGAGAATGAATCGTATGGAAGTGTTAACTCAAGAGGAAGTCCAGATAATTCACAATTCTACTTTAGAACTTCTGGAAACAGTTGGAATAAAAGTTGACTCTGATGAAGCAAAATCTTTATTAAGGGAACATGGGGCAATAATAGATGAGAATGACCAAAAAAAATTTGTAAAGATTCCAAGAGAATTAATTACAGAACAACTCAAAAAGGTTCCCGATAAATTTTCATTATGGGGTCCAGATGGGTCGTTCCGATTGGATGTTGATACAAAAACGGTTAACTTCGCAACTGTAGGTACACCGGTTAAAATTTACGACCCCACTCACAAGAAAGGCCTTAGAAAAACCGTACTTGAAGATACAATTAAACAAATCCGTATTGTTGATAGTTTGAAGAATATTCGCTGTAGCCATGTCGATGTATGGCCTAACGATGTGCGTTATACAGAGCTTCATTGTCATTGTATAAGAGAATGGGCTACACACAGCTTTAAACCCTACGATATTGGATGTATGGGAAGGATGGCGTCACAAGATATGATGAATCTTGTTTCTATCATTGTGGGAGGGGATGACGAACTAATTAAGAGACCAAGATTAATTGGTTTTTTTAATCCAACGAGTCCCCTTATATTACCTGAAATCATGCTAAACGGCCTTTTTATCTTCGCTAAATATAATCAACCGTTAATAATCTCACCTGCTGCTAGTGCAGGCTCAACGGCTCCAGTTACTCTTGCTGGATTGCTTGTACAAACAAACATGGAAACTCTTTCGTCTATCGTGTTAACTCAATTAATAAATCCAGGTTCACCAATTCTATATTCAACAATGTCAGCACCTATGGGTCCACCGACAGGAAACATTGCTTGGGGATCTATTGAAACGGGGCTTATTACTGCTGCTTGGGCGCAATTATCCCGGTTTTACAACATCCCTTCCAGGGGACCTGGAGCAGTTACCGAATCCAAATGCTTCGATATACAGAATGGAGCTGAGAGATTAATGACATTATTTTGTTCCGCTCAAGCAGGTGTTAATTACATTACATGTGCGGGAACTTACGAATCCTCATTATCAGAGGCTTTAGAATTACTTGTAATAGACGACGAATTAGCTGACATAGTAAAAAGAGGATTGGAAGGGATTAAAATAGACGAAAATACTCTCGCTTTAGAAGAGATTAAAAATATCGCAGTGAAGGGAGATAATTACCTAGGCAAAAAACATTCCGTGAAAAACATTAGGAAGGAACTTTTTGTACCAGAGCTCGCAAATAGAGAACGTCGAGGTGCATGGACTAGAGCGGGCTCCAAGGATATAATCGTTACTGCGCGAGAAAAAGTAGAGAAGATATTACAGACACAAAAAGGACCTGGTCTTTCCGACGATGTCGCTAAAAAATTAGCAGAATATACGAAAAAAGTAGCATCCCGTTCGTTGGACGACTTTCGAAAAGCAGAGGGAATCGATAAGGCTGATGTTCCAGAGGGAATATCTGGGATAAAGCTTGATTAATTCAAAAATTTTTAAATTTCAAGATTTAAATTTAATTAAAATAAATTTTTAATTGATAAATATGGAAGAAAAGGGAAAAGACACATCATATTCAGAAAAAATTAAAAAAAATCGTGAAGCATGGGATAAATTAAGTTTTGATACGCAAATTTTAAGGGCTGGAGAAGATCCATACCCAGAAACTTCACATAGCATCCGTCCACCTATTTATGCGTCTAAATCGTATACATATACATCAATGGACGAACTTCTCAAGGGTCATTTTTATTACTCTCGGACCGAGAATCCTACTCTATATGCTCTCGACCAGAAATTAGCAACACTTCATAAAGGTGAACAAGCACTTTCAGTAGCTTCTGGAATGGCTGCCGTTCATTTAGCCTGTTCAAGTGTTCTTCAAAAGCGGGTGGAAAGAATTAAACCAAAAAAAATCAAAGATCTATTGCCCCAGAGACATCCCGAAGACATTCCAAACATGGTAATCCATAGAAATCAATATACTGGATCGTACAGACTCTTTACAAAGATTTATCCTCAAATGGGTATTGATTTTAGACGAATTGATATGTGTGATCTAAATCAAGTAAAAGATGCTGTAGATGAACAAACAAAATTAATTTTTGTTGAAACTCCTGCTAATCCTACCAATGACATTATAGATATTCAAAGTTGTGCTGATATAATTCATGAAGTGAGAGGTGGTAAATGTATAGTCGATAATACATGGGCATCTCCAGCGCTTCAGCAACCCCTTGAATTTGGAGCAGATTTAGTGGTTGAGAGCTTAACCAAATACATAAATGGACATGGAGATTGTCTTGGTGGAGCGATTATAGGGCCAGAAAGGGAAATAAGAAATATTCGGTATTATTGGCAGGAAACTCAAGGACAAGTAATGAGTCCATTTAATGCGTGGTTAATACTTCGAGGAATAAGGACGCTTAGCATGCGAATGGAACGACATTGCTCCAATGCGATGAAAATTGCCCGATACTTAGATGATCATCCAAAAGTTCGGGAAGTTATTTACCCCGGAATGGAATACCACCCTGGACATGAAATCGCAAAAAAACAAATGAAGAATTTTGGTGGAATGATTGGATTTGAATTGGAAACTAAGGAAATGAGTTATAAATTTATTAATCTTTTAAAATTAATTAAAGTTGGTGTATCACTTGGAGATACTACTTCTCTCATAGAGTATACAGGAGTAATGACTGGTATCGATCTTGCAGGATGGGAACATAGATCCATGAACATTTCAGACACTCATTTTAGATTTTCGGTTGGATTGGAAGACCCTAACGACTTAATATTAGATTTAGAACAAGCCTTAAGTAAAATTTAAGTTTTAAATTAAAAAAAAATAATTTTTAGTGTTTTTCGTAATTAAATGAATTTAAATATACTTAGAGAATTTATTTGGAAATACATTTTCCCAGCAATAGTTCTTATAGAAAAAAGTTCTACGCATTTATTAAGGAGAAAAAGAGAAAATACCCATAATGAAAAAAACAATATTATTATTATTCAAGGAGGGCTTACTAATAAAGGAGCCCAAGCAATGACTTTCACTGCCGTAGATCAAATAAAAAAAAGGTTTCCAAACAAAAATATTTATGTATTCTTTAATTCAGACTTCGAAAGAAATATTGAGAAAAAGAACATATATAATTTTAAACTTTTACCTTGGAATGGAAGATTTCAAATAAGATTATCTAGTTTTTGGTGTAGAATTTTCATGGGTAATTCTAAATATGATTATTTAGAAAAAAAATTGATTAAGGTCATTAAAAATGCAAAATTTATGATTGATATTAGTGGCTATAGATTAAGTTCACAAATAGGGCAAGATTCTTGGATTTTTTATTTATTAGATATTATAATTGCAGAAAAATATTTTATTCCATATTTCGTGTTTCCTCAATCTATAGGACCGTTCAATTTTCAACTAATTCAAAAAATCTATTTTTATCCTTTAGCAAAATTGTATTTAAAATATCCTAAAAAGATTTACATAAGAGAAAATGATGGAATAAGATATTTAAGGCAATTTAGAAAAGAAAATATTGAAAGAGCTTATGACATTGTTTTTCAAAACAAAAACTATGATCTATCTAATATTTATAAGGAGAAAGTGAATTTTCAAAATTTTCAAATTAAACTAAACTCTGTTGGTGTAATTCCTAATATTAAAATAATTGAAAGAATAAAACCAAATCAAATGTTTTCAATTTATTATCTTCTAATGAAAAAATTAATTGACTCTAATAGAATTATTTACATATTAAAGCATTCTAATGAAGATTCAAGAATGTGTGAAAAACTTAAGGAACTTTTCCAAAATAATAGAAATGTAATTTTTATTCCTGACGATTTAAATGTTATTGAACTAGAAAATATTATTAAAAAATTTGAATTTATAATTACTTCTCGTTATCATTCCATAGTTCATGCATATAAAAATGGGATTCCAGCTTTAGTATTTGGTTGGGCTCTAAAATATTATGAGTTGTTAAAGCTATTCAACCAATCTGAATATTATTTTGATGTTAAAAATATTATTGATCCAAAAAAAATAAAAGAAAAACTTGAATTACTGATTCAAAACTACAGAAACGAAAAGAAAGAAATTTCTACTACATTAAATTCAATTTTAAAGAAGTATAATTGTTTTGATGTTCTGTATAGATTAGCTTAATGATCCTTAATGTTTTTTACATCTACAATCCAAGTTTAACAAAATTTTTTGAACATTTTTACCACATTTCACATCTTCATTGCTTATTTTATTTGAAATGTTCTTATAAGTTTATCACACATCATATAATATATTCGAGCCAATGAAGAATTTGAATCAGAATCGTGTATTAATTTACTATAAAAAAGATCTAGAGAAACTCTTAATTTGTATAGAAGAGTTATGATTCTTAATTGATATTTCTTTTTATCATAGTTCTTAATTTGAAATTCCCATTTTTTTAAAGTTTTAATGGAATTTTCAAATGTATAATACGGTTGTGGTTTTGGAGTGAGCCAATAATCATCACAAATGAATCCTTGCTCTTTTGCTAATTTATATAAATCAGTTCCAGGAAATAGCATCGTCCTTGAGATCACTATTCTATTAGGTTTAATAATTTTTATTAAATTAATCGTTTCTCTAATGGTTTCATTCGTTTCTCCAGGATTTCCAACCATTATAAAAGGAAATGCGGGGAGATTATCTTTTTTAAAAATAGAAAAGGTTTTAATAACTGATTTAAGCGATAATTTTTTATTAATATTTTTAAGGATTTTTTTAGAACCAGATTCAACTCCAATTCCAACGGAAACGCAACCTGCATTTTTTAGCCAATATACTAACTCCTTTGTAATTCCCTCTGCCTTTGTTTGACAGGTAAAGTTTATTTTTAAATTTCGATTGATTATTTCTTTACAAATCTTTATACTTTTCTTAGGTATTAATGTAAATGTATAATCCCAAAATCTAAAAAATTTAAATCCCAATTTCTTATAATAAAACTCAATTTCGTCAACAACCTTTTCCGGAGATCTAAATTTGACTTTTTTACCCCAAAATGAAGTTGCAGAACAAAATTGGCAGTTTAAGGGACATCCTCTTGAAGTTATAATACTAATACTCTTACTTTTTTCATAAACGTATGATAAATGAGACAAATCTTTGATGTAAAAAGGGAGGCTTTCTTTCAATGTAGGATAATTTCTAAATATCTCTAATTGCTCTTCTGAAAATGGAAACGGAAGAGAATCCAAGTCAGTGATAATATCTTTTTCGGTAGCTATATTTTTGATAATGACTCCATTTTTTCTATAAGCTATTCCTCCTACTGATTCTAATGGAATTCTTCCCTCAATTGCCTTAATTAAATTTAATAATTTTTTTTCGCCTTCTCCAAACACAATATAGTCAATGTTAAAGTTTTGAAGTAACTGGTCGCACATAAAAGTTGAATGGTGCCCTCCAAAAATCACAATTGTGTTTTTTTTAATTTTTCGAATAAGATATAGCAATTTAAATGCGTTGTATCTCCCTTCAGTTTGACAACTTATTCCAATGATATCTGCATCTTCTTTCGTTAATATTCTTTCAATATAATCCCAACTATCAAAAAAAAAGTTATATATTTTACAGTTGTAATTATGATTTTTTAGGTACGAATATAAATAACTTAACCCCGATTCAGGGCATGTTTGAATCAAAATTTCTTTTCCATATCTTGATTGATCGAGTTTTGGTGGATTTAGTAATAAGATTTTCATAATTTTCTTATTTTTTGAATTTATGATTTTTTTAATAATTCCTCTCTCATATAAATTTTTTTCTCTTATTTTCAGTGGAATTTTGAGATATCTCGCTCTATTTCAGTATTGACTAAAAATCCAAAATTATATCATAAATTATAACTATTATCTTTGTATTAAAAATAAAAATGATTTATAAAATGAATTACCTAGGAGATATTTAAATTTATATAACAATCATTGCATTTAGAGATTTTTTTTAATGAATAAATCAAATATCATAAAAACAAGAGAATTAGATTTATGCATTTCATGTGAAATCTGCGTTTTAGCTTGTCCTGTAAATGCGATTACAACGAAATTTTTATATGGTCAATTCATTCCAGAAGTTAATAGCGATAAATGTACTATGTGTGGTTATTGTTTAGAAATATGTCCTGGTATTGATATTTATCCTTTAGAATTGAGAGAAAGAAAAATTTATGATATTATTTGTGAGAATTATTTAGAATGCTATACGGCATATAGCAAGGACATTGAAATTAGAAAAAATTCTACAAGTGGAGGATTAATTACAAATTTAGTAATTGAATTAATAAAGGATAAGATATTTGATTTTGTTTTTGTTTTAGATTTTGACAAATTTAACGGGAAATTCGCTAGATTAGAAGCTACTAATGATATCAATAAAATATTTAAATCATCTAAATCAAAATATATACCTGCTTCTGTATACAATGTAATTAGAATATTGAAAAAGAATGATTATAAAAATTACATAATTATAGGAACACCATGCCAAATATATGGAATCAAGAAGTTTATCAAAAAATATAGAATCCCTGAAAAATCATTACTTTTTTTAGGATTATTTTGTTCTCATACTTTAAATTTTAATGTACTTCAATTTTTTGAAGATCATTATGCTAAATCGAACGAAAAAATAAGTAAATTCCAATTTCGTACAAAAGAAAAATATGGATGGCCAGGACATTCTAAAATATCTTTTGATTCAGGGAGAGATATATTTGTTAATAAAACCGTCCGAATGGCATTAAAAAAATATTTCAAATTGAATAGATGCTTATTTTGCTTCGATAAATTAAATAGATTAGCAGATATCTCGTTCGGAGATTGTTATATAGAATTTAATGACGATTTGAGGGGGAAATCAAATGTAATGATTAGAACAAAAAAAGGGAAAGAAATATTTGATAATTACTCTTTTTTATTTACTTTAGTGAAAGAAAATATTGAAAAAATTTGGAAATCTCAGAAATTACTAGAAAAAAGAGATAATTTATTTTATGTTAAGATAATGGTGAATGAAAATAAAATATATCCAAAATACGATTTAAACTATATATGTAATCGTAGAATGGAAAAAAAGTTAGTAAAATCGCAGAATTATATCAAATGGGGAAAAAATAACAATTTTTATAAAATAAGATTCAGACTTTTTCTATCACATTTATTAAATAAATTTAACAAACTCTTTCTTTCACATTTATTAAATAAAAAAATTGTAAAATATTTAAGGAACATATAGTTTTTTTCATAAGATTTTAATTAAATATGAAGAGTATTGAAAGAGAATTTAGAAATTAAAAATCTTTAAAAAAAGAAGTTAAAGCCAATGTATTTAAAATTAGCAAGAAAAAATTGGGAAGTTAATGAATTTAAAATTAACAAAAGACAAAAAGATTATAATTTTTTTGATAAAGCTAACGTGAGCGTTTTCATTTACGGATATCCATTTAACGATATTAAAAAATGTTGGGTATCTGCTAATGATGTATGGAATCTTTATTTGAAGGATGAATTGAATTTCATTCATAACATTGAAGGTGTTTATGGAATAATAATCCTAGATAGGAAAAGAAGAAAATGTTTTGTAATAATAGACCGTTATGGTGTTTATAGTTTATTTTATTTTAAAGATAGTAATTATTTTATCATATCAGATACGATAAGTGAGATCGTTGCTTTTATGCCCAATGTTAAATTAAATAAAGATAGTATCATTGAATATCTTTTTTTAGGGTATTGCATTAAACTTGGAAATAAAACTCATATAGAACAAATATATGAATTTGAAGGGGCTGTAATTTATAAAATAGATGAAACTCTCAATATGAAACAAGAGATATATTGGAATTTTTTATGTAATTCAAGAAAAAGATTAAATATGGAAAATTTTCGAAAGCTTTTCAATTTATATATATCAACAGCTCTAAATCTAGAAAATAAAATCTCTCTTGCCCTAACAGGAGGTTTAGACACAAGGACAATATTGTCAGCATCTTTTTATAAAAAAGAAAAGTTACATTGTTGCACTTACGGTATTAGTAAAAAAACTAAAGATGTGAAACTTGCTAGAAAAATTTCAAAATATTTTGGAATTGACCATAGTTTTTACGAGTTAGATGAATTTTTCATAAAGAATTTACCAAAAAATTTAGAAGAAAATGCAGATATATATAATGGTTTAATCGCTACATTAAATTATTTACATATTAAAGAATTATGTGAAAAGGAGGAAGCAAAAGGAGAATTATTTATTTGGGGAATTTTAGGGAACGAACTTTGGGGTAGTATTCTTGGCCATTTAGTCAAAATGAAGAGTAATTTAAATATTGACGAACTTTCTCTATTGATTGTAAAAACAAGTATTCCCAATAGAAGTGTACTTAAAATTCTTAAAAATTACAACGAGTTCGGTCTAACAAATTTATTAAGAAATTTAATAAAGAGAGGATTATCAAATGTTAATAATTCTGCCAATCCCGTAATACTTTTGGATTTTTTTGCATTACGAAACTTCTGTTCAAATTGGGCAAGTAATTTAATAAAGTTGAGCGGAAAATATTTTAAAGTTTTTATTGGTTATCTCAATAATAAATTATTGCGAGAAATCCCTTTTATACCTCTAGAAGATAAAATATCGAGATCTATCCAAAAGTATATTGTTACTAAAAATAATTCTTATCTGGCAAGATTGCCTTTAGATTCAGGTATGTTCATTAAATCTAATTTAATTTTAAAATTTATAACTCGAATAAGGAGCTTAATAGAAAATATAGTTTGGAAAGTAAATGAATATTCGTATAAATTATTTAAAAAGAGAATTTTTAATATATCGCCTCCTCTACATGATTATTTTAATTGGTTGCGTAATTATCATAAAAGTTTTGTAATTAATACTCTGACCTATGAAAAAATGGTAACAAAGAAATTATTTGAAAAGCAAATTTTAAAAAAAATAATAAAGTTATATTTAAATGGAGAAAGTTCCCTTCATTTATTTATTTCTTCTCTTATTTCACTAGAAATATGGCTTAAAAATCTCTTGAACTACCACTCACTCAAGTGTGTAGATTCCTAATTCATCGAAAACAGCTCAACAAGATTCGGGAATCGTGCCGAGTCTTACATTTTCTCCAAAGGCTTAACTTCCCGCTATTCCCTCGGTAGAATTCCGTTTCTTTTTGTAGTCGTTGGTTATCCGACCAAAGAGTAGGAATTAATTAAAAGATATCTTAAGAGAATTTAAAAAAAAGGAGTAAGAAGATTTAATGAATTCTCCTCAAGTTCAATTCATCACCTTCCTAAAGAGAGGGTATTTTCTTGAGCAGTCAGGATAAAATTTCTTAAGATTATTTGCAAAATGATATGAAATATGAGTTAATAATCGAAACGAGCAAGGTTTAACTTTTTAAGGAAATATTTGATTTGATTGCGCATATTAAGTGGTAAATATATGCTAAGTACTTTTACCAAATACTCTTTTAGCACATACATTTTCAAAAAAATAGGATTCATAATTTTTAAGTTGGTTTCTTTTATTGCCTTTTTCAACAGATAAGTATCTAGTATATTTAGTGGGCATCCACAAAACTCAAAAGGACATCGAACAATTTTGTTATTAAATTTAATTTTATCATATATATTTCCCATAGGTTTACGTATTTGATTACAGAAAGTTAAATCACCATTTGGATTAATCACTCCTATATTATATCCAGCGTTACAGAAGTTTCCTTTTTGACGATTTACATTTATTTCTTTCATACTTAAGCCAAAATTCCTAATTTCTTTCTCAGTGTAAGAGTTAGGATAGATTTTTCCATTATATTCTCCAAAAAAAGATTTAAATTCCAATTGGATTCCTTTTTCATAAAAAAATTTCTTATATTTATCAATTTCGTCTAAAAGTTGAGGATGTGCTACTTCAAACGCCTTAATATTAAATCCTTTTTCTTTACACAACCGAAAATTATATATATATTTGTCCAATAAATTAAGTCTTTCTAATTCTTTAATATGTAATGACGCAATAATCTGAATTACTCTTTCTGGATCTATTTTCTCTGCGAATTCTTTAAGCTTTACTGAAGTCAAGTTAGTAACAAGTCGGATAAAGTGATTTCTTGTTAATTCTACGCAAGCTTCAATTATATTTGGGATTAAAAATGGTTCCCCTCCTCCTGTAAAACTAATTTTAAATGTCTTATTTGTTTTATTGACAGTTTTAATTAATGCCGGAATATTTATTTTGTGAATTTCAGCAGTTTTTTTTAAAGGATTCTTGGAACAACACCATAGACAATTTAAATTAGATCTATGAGTAATATTCCAATGCAACCAAGCATCATATTTTTGATTTTTATTTCGTAGACGATTTCTAATCATAATTTACCAGAAGTAATTCAATAGGAAATCAAAAGAATTGTTTTATCTTACTTATAATGAAGTCTTGATCATCATTTGTAAAATGATATGAAAAAGGAAGGGTCAAAATTTTTTTAGAAATTTCTTCTGTTATCGGAAGATCTCCTTCACGATACCCGAATTTAACTTTATAAAATGTCATTAAATGGATAGGATTAAAATATACCTTCGTGAATATTCCATTTTTAGACAAAAAATTTTGCAAATCTTCTCTTTTCTCTGGATTTTTTAAAAAAATACTATATAATTGGTAAACAGTCCTTTGTCCATTAATTTCAGGAATAATTTGAATATTTGGAATTTTTTCTAAATTTTTATCATAATACTTACCTTTTTCCCTGCGAATTTTTATAATTTTTTCAATTTTTTCTAATTGAGATATTCCTAAGGCAGCACACATAGTCGGAATTCTAAAATTATATCCAACTTCTACATAATCAGATTCATAAATATTTGAAAACGATTCTTTTCCTAAATGTTTCATTTCTCCATGAGACCTTATAAATAAAAGTTTTTTATAAATGACTTCATCATTTGTACAGATAGCACCACCCTCTCCTGTCGTTAAAATTTTATTCTGACAAAAGCTAAACATACCAGCATGACCCATTGTTCCAGCAAATTTATTATTAATTTTTGCTCCAAAACTCTCTGCAGAATCTTCTATTAATATTAAGCCAAAATCTTCAGCAATTTCCCTTATTATTTCAATATTTTTACAAACTTTGCCTCCATAATGCATTGGAATAATTGCTCTTGTCTTATTAGAAACTTTTTCTTTAACATTTTCTGGATCTAAACCAATCGTATCTTCTTCAATTTCAGCGAAAATGGGTCTTGCACCGGCTAAAATAACACAATTTGCAGTTGAGATAAAAGATAGGGACGGTACTATTACTTCTCCTGATCTAATCCCATACGCTAATAATAATGCGTGTAAAGCAGAAGTACCCGAATTAAAACTTAAAACATGTTTTACTTTAAAATATTTTCCAAGTTTTTCCTCAAATTCACGGATTTCTGGACCAGTAGCCCAATGCGAGCCTCTTCTTATGATATTATTAACTGATTTAATATCCTTTTTATCCCAATAAATGTCAAAAAGAGGGTATTTTTTAACCATATACTATCGTTCAAAAATTATAATAAATTTATATTTTTAAGAAAATTTCTTATTTCTTCCTTTTTTAAAGGCATACTACTTTCAGTATTGTAACAAAAATTTTTATCGTTAAGAACTTTTAATCCTTTAATCTTAGGTTTTTTAATTTCTATATTATGTCCAATATTAATTAATGGATATATAATATACATATTTTCTGTCTCGTAGCAAGAAGAAAATTCAATTGGTGAGATTAATTCCTCATTAAGTTTTTCTCCTAGAATTGGTCCAATTTTTTCAATTCTTATCATAGATGGATCTTTTCCTATTTTTGGACAATATTCCTCAATGATAATCTCAATAAGATCCTTTATAAATACAGTAGGCATTTTAAATACGAATATTTCACCTCCTTCCGCTAAATAAGCTGCTTTTAATACTAACTTAACAGCTTGGGAGATGCTGAGGATAAATCTTTTCATTTTTATATCAGTTAAAGTAATTACATCTCCACTCTTAATTTGTGCTTTAATCAATGGAATAATTGAACCTCGTGATCCTAATACATTACCGAAGCGAACACAAGATATTTTTGTTAAATGAGTTCTATTTTGCAAATTTCGTAAGACACATAAATGTTCTCCTAGAAACTTTGTTACTCCCATAACTGTAGTTGGATTTACAGCTTTATCTGTAGAGATATGTATGAGTTTTTTCACATTACATTTGAAAGTTGTTTTGATTACGTTTTCTAATCCCTGAATGTTTACATTAATCGCTTCCAATGGATTATATTCACTAATAAAGACATGTTTTATTGCGGCAGCGTTAAAAACATAATCAACATTATTTAATGCATATTCAACTCTTTTATAATTTCTGATATCACCTAATATAAATCTCAGTTTCGGGATTGAGTCTTTGAAATTTAATTTTGTTTTCCAAAGCTCATTTTCAGAATTAGATAATATTCTAATCGTCTTTGGATTGAATTTTAGTAATTGGGAAACGATTTCCGTACCAATAGAACCAGTTCCTCCAAATACCATTATTACTTTATCTTCGAAAAAAGAAGAAATATTCAATATCCTTATTCACAATTATGAAATTATTCTAATATTATCTTCTAAATAAACAAATATTAAATATTTAATTAACTAAATTATTATTTCAACTGTTCAAACTCTTATAAATTTTTATAAATAATCAGAAGGTTGTCTTAATAAATTTCTTTAGCAAAAAAATAAAATCGTTTTATGTCTAATAATTTATATATATGGCGCATTAAAAATACAACTCACCTAATATACTTTAAGTTTTTATGAAAAAAATTATCTACATATCTGGAAATAGGGCAGATTTTAATTTAATGACTAGAGCACTCCTAGAGTTAAAGAAACATGTTGATGTAACTATAATTGCTACAGGTATGCATTTTTCAGATAAATGGGGGAATACTATTCAAGAAATTCAAAAATTCGATTTTAAAATTATAAAGGTAGATATGGAGTTAAAAGACAATAGTCTTAGTAGTATGGCTGAATCATTAGGGATTGGCATCAAATCCATGTCCAAAATAATAGAAAATCTCGCTCCAGATTTGATTTTTGTGGAGGGAGACAGAGCAGAAGCTTTAGCAGGTGCAATTGTTGGATCTCATTTAAATATCCCTGTAATACATCATGGAGGGGGAGACATAAGTGGTTCTATTGATAATAAAATTCGCAATGCTATTACAATGTTTTCCGACTATCATCTTACTGGAAATATTGAAAGTTATAACAGATTAATTAAAATAGGAATCTCTAAAGCAAATGTCTTCAATGTTGGAGAACCTGGTTTAGATGAGATAATCTCAAAAAATTTTACTCATAAGGACGAAATTGCAATAAAATTTGATATTGACCTTGACCAGCCTTTATTGTTATTAATCTTTTATCCGAATACTAACGAGTTTTCTGAAATTGAAAATCAAATCTCATGTATTCTTGAAGCGATTAAAGAACTAAAAATTCCAACAATAGCATTGTATTCCAATGCTGATGCTGGAGGGAACATTATTAATAAATGCCTAAATGAATATCAATCAAATATAACTTCTTTAAAAGTATTTAAACATTTTTTTCGTGAAGATTTTTCCGGTTTAATGAATGTTTGTAGTGCTATGGTTGGAAATTCAAGTTCGGGAGTAATAGAACTCCCTTTATTCAGAAAACCTTATATCTGTATTGGCACTCGACAAAAAGGCAGGTTAAAAGCGGAAAATGTTATAGAAGTTGGTTATAATAAGGAAGATATAAAAGGAGCAATAGAAAAAGGGTTATTTGATGAAGATTTTAGAAGAAAATTAGAAAAACTCTCTAATCCTTATGGAGATGGTACGGCTTATTTAAAAATCACAAATATAATATTAAACATCTTAAATAATTGAATTTTTCATGGAGATCTTAAAAAATAAAAAAGAATGGAAACAAATTCTAAAAACTCATTTTCAAAAGTTAAGAGATAGTTATTTTGAATACGAATATTTTGAATTATTTGCCAAAAATTTTAATGTGGTTCCAGAAGCCCTTTTTTGGGAAGATAACAATGTCAAAATTTTTTGGAGCCATTTAATAAGGGATATTAAATCATTAGATTTGTTTAAAGATTACAATTATTATGATTTAATTACTCCATATGGTTATGGAGGGCCTTTATTGATTAAAAAGAAAGAAAAAATTAACGACATAAAAGATTCTATCAAAAAATTTTTCATTTCTTATAAGGAATATGCCTTGGAACAAAATTATATTTGCGAATTTGTAAGGTTTCATCCATTGTTTAGAAATTGGGAATATTTTAAAAAAGAGGTTGATGTTAAATATTTAAATGATACTGTAGTATTGGATCTAACTCAATCTCTTGAAGATATATACTCAGATATAGATAAAAAGACTAGATATTATATAAGAAAAGCCCTGAGAGATTTCGAAGTTGTTCAAATAGTTAAAAATCCTTCTAAAGGAGAAATAGGAGAATTTATAGATTTATATCATAAAACAATGGATAAAAATCAAGCTGACGAAAAATATTATTTTAATAGAAAATTCATAATAGATCATTACAAATTTGATAATTTATTAATAACTTGCCGAAATCACGAAAATGTCATAGGAGCTAGTGCGATATTTTTGAAAGGAACTTATATTATGCATTATCATCTTAGTTCTACGAATTATGATTTTCAATATCCTCCTTCAAGGGCAATTTTATGGAAGGCTATTGAATGGGCAAAGGAAAATGGTCTAAAATTGTTTCATTTTGGAGGGGGTGTCTCAAAAGAAAGTTTATTTCATTTTAAGAAGGGATTCTCTAAAACATATCTTCCATTTTTTACTGGAAATATAATCTTTAACGAAAAAATTTATGAAGAACTAAAAAAATTGAATCCAAATTCAAAAAGCAATCCTACCTATTTTCCATCTTATCGAATAGGTTATGAAAAGACCATCGTTTAATACATATAATAAGATAAATCGATAAATAAATAAATTATTTTAACCATTTAGAGCGCTTAGGATATATATAGGAGGCAAAATAAATAAATCCAATAATAAAAAACATCAATGGCATAATTTTAAATGCCTTTTTATAATTGAAGTTCATTTGTAATTGGTGATAAATTTTTTTACTATTAATTTTTAGTATAAAAAAATACTTAATCTGAATAAAAATATAATATAAAAACCATGGAATTAAAAATAGACAAATGTAGGAAACGCCAAGAAAAAATAACGCAATTAATATTGCTAAAAAGGGATAAAACAATGTAAACAGCCCTACGCCTAAAAGTAAAAAGATTTTTGGAAGTTCCTTTTTCACCAATGGAAAATAAGTGTTCCTGTTCCATCTAATCTTTTGTTTAATAAATTTAATTAAATTATCTGTAAAGCACTCTGTATAGAAAAATAATTCCTTGGAAAAATGGATTTTTTCTCTAAGTTTATTGATCTGAATTCCTAAATACCTATCCGTTCCAGTTGCTATACTATCATTAAACATCTTAATATTATTAAAAAAAAATTCTCTTCTAATTATTATTGTTCCGTACAATTTCTCACCATTAATAATATCATCAGACGAGATAATTATCTTTCCGCACATTAGTCTATAATATTCGGAAAGTGAAGAATTTATATTCTTGTAAGGAAAAAATTTATAATTAAGAACATTGTATTTCCTATTCTGAAAAATTTCGTTAATTTCTTTTAAAAAATAATTAGTATGGATAAAATCTATATCTATTAAAATAATTACATCCCCTGTAACCTCATTTAAACCAAGATTCAATGCTTTATTTTTATTCGGTGATTTTTGCTCTAATACTTTGATTTTATTAAAATAAGCCTCTTGAAGATTTAAAGCGATTTTATATGAATTATCGTTACCTCCCACTATAATAATAATTTCATAATTCTCATAATCGTTTTCTAAGAGAGAGTTAATACAATTTACAATATATTTTTCTGCATTCCATGCGGGGATTAATATTGATAACTTGTAGTTTTTAAAATTCAATTATAACTAATTTCTCCTATTCTATTATATCTGATAAAGAATTCTAATATATAGCATTATTGTTTTTACAAATAGAACAAATCATCCAAGGAATATTAACCGGTTTTTTAGATTTTATTATTTGTCTTGCTAATTGAAATTTCAATCCGTTCCAAATTTCTTTAAAAGACGATTCTAATATATTACCAAAATCGTATTTTTCTTCCCATACTGAACAACAAGGAGACACTGAACCATTCGAATTTATTGTAATAGTTCTATAGAGCCACGTACAATATCGAATGATATATTTCTTTCTTCTTTTAGCATAATCGTAGTTACTCCATTTTTGGTCTTTTGGAAGGAAAGGTTCTACATTTTTAAATTGTTCTTTAGGATTCATAAGCACCATTTTACCCAAATCACAGAAAAGTTCAGTAGGAGAAAAAACATCGACTCCAATTTCTTTGCCTAATCGATAAGCATTTTTCATTTCGTGTTCATTAAAACGATTAACCAAATAAGTCCAGATTATAGTTGGATGTTTTGCACCCTTTGATTTTTTATAATTTACTAGTTTTTTCATATTTGAGATTACTCTGTTAAAATTACTGCCAACTTGGTGTTGGTTCAATGATTCTTGGGAACATCCATGTAAAGAAATAAGAAATGTATCTATACCAGAATCTACAATCTCTTTGCAAATATGTTCGTTAAAAATATTTAAGTTTGAACTCATTTTTACTTCAACATTAGCTCTTTTTTTGATAAAACGAACGAATTTAAATATGTTTTCATTTAGTAATGGTTCTCCATGACTGTGTAAGATAACTGTTTTTAAATAAGGTCCAAGTTCTTCAATAATACGTGCAATAATTTCTCTTTTTAAGAAAATTTTTGTACGTCCAGGTCGTTTTTGTCCTTCAGGACATAAATAGCACTCTAAATTACATATAGGTCCGGGATCTATAATGAGGAGTGTTGGATAATGATTTAATATAATTTTTTTACTAACATAAAAATTCAAAAATAATTTAATATAATTCCATTTCTTGCGAAGAGTTGAATTTCCTCCAAATAAGTTTTCAATTATATCCCTTGCATAAAAAACGAATAATGTAATTACATCTCGAAACATATGTTAAATTTATATATTAAAAAATTGGTTTAAATTTTACGCAATTATACCTCTTATTAGGATTAATAAATATTTTTGTTCTGAAATAACTTAATTATAGGCATTACTAAACTCTTTTTGTTTATAAAATTAAAATTTGAAATTAAAATTAAATTGGAATTAAAAGAAGTTTGGTTGATTAATTATGCTCGTACTGCGTTCTCCCGTTATCATAAAAAAATAGAATTAATACTTCAATTCAGCCAATCAATGTTTTTTTTCTTTCTTTTCTATTCTATCTAATACCTTTCGAATCTTTTTCAGTTCTTCCAATCTTAACATGTCTTCTTGAATTTCTCGAGGCTTTTTTAAATCTTGATCTTGAGCATCTATTAGTCGTATTTTATCCCATATTGCAGTGCGAATAAACTCAGATTGTGTTTGATGAGAAATGCGAGCATATTTTTTAATATCTTCTAATTCAGCAACACTCACTAAAAATTTGACTTGTTTCTCTTTTAATGCTCTTTCTACTACTTTTAATTCTTCCACTCGTTTGACTCTTTCAATTTCTCTTGCTTTTAGTTCTTCCTCATCAAGTTTTTCGAGATAAGTACCTTTTTTAACTGATGGTATAGCTTGTTTAATTTCGCCCATTATACTATGTCTAAGAGAGATAGGGCTGTCAACTGGAGACTTTTCAATCTTTTCCTTTAATCCACTCATTAGACTAGCTCTAGGAGAGATATATTCTTCAACTGATGGTGTTTCAACTTCAGTTACTGGTGCTTCAGAATCGTCCCAACGTAGCGTTTGGAGCGATTCAAGTTGAATGATTGACTTCGGGAGTTCTTTTATTTTGTTTTTCCACAGAAAGAGAGATTTTAAGGATTTTAAATTTTTAAATGACTCAGGAAGAGATGTGAGATCATTACCAAATAAACTAAGTACTCTAAGAGACTTTAAATTTCCAATCGTCTCTGGGAGTAGCTCTAATCGATTTTCACGCAACACTAAGGTCCCAAGTGAAGAAAGATTCCCTATAGATTCTGGGAGTGTCGTTAATTGATTACGTTCTAAACTTAGATATCTTAATGAGGAAAGGTTTCCAATCGACTCAGGGAGTATTGCTAGCTCTATTTCCCCCAAATATAGTTCCTTAAGTGATGATAAATTTCCGATTGATTCAGGGATACTCTTTAATGGATTCCCATCTAATCGAAGAGTCTCAAGAAATTTTAAATTCCATATTGATTCTGGAATTGTATCTAATTTATTTGACTGTAAATTAAGATATTTAAGTGATTTGAGGTTTCCTATCGTCTTTGGGATAGTTTTTAGCCTATTAAAACGTAAAAAAAGTAATTTGAGCGATTTAAGGTTCCCAATCGACTCAGGAAGGGTTCCTAATTTTTTTATTCCCAGTCTTCGTAATACTATACCATCCAACATTAGTTTAGTGACATGATCACCAACTATTTCCACCCCATAGGGTCTCTCTTGTATGTCTAACTGAGGAATAGGCTTCCCCATCAATTCTTCTAATTCTTTTAATGCTTCTGCTTCCTCTGGTTTTAATTTAAGTTTTTCACTCATTTTTTCATATCCACCCCTTTAATTTTACTTTTTTTTTCTAAAATTTTTTTTCTTAATTGAATAATAAAAATATTCCTATTTAAATCTATGTACCGAATATGTACATATTCCCGAACAAGAGGAGAGCATCCCTATTATAATTTTTCAAAGTTATTTAAATAGAAGATTAGGTGAAAATTAGTTTTAAGGGTGGCCAATCATATCGACTCTAGGAGAGTCGGTAATCTTTTTAAAAAAAAGATTAAAATGGAAGGAAGTTGATTGAAATTGAATCTCCATAACTAATTTCTAGATCATGTTTAGATAAGGTTATATCTCCGCAAAGTAAGGTTTTCAAGCGTTTAACTTAGTTAAATAAACAGAATATAAAATAAATATGAAGTTTTGCTCTACTTTTCATACTACTATATTCAATTTGTCCATTTAATTATCCCAGTAGAACCTTTTTTAAATTCATCAAAAACCAAAGGTCTATACCTACGCTTTCGATAACTGTTCCCTAATAACCTAACACCTTTTTTTATTGCTAAATTTCTCCAATTGCTCTTTTCTTTCCAACTCTCGGGAATTTTCCCTATTTTTAAAAAACCGATGTTGTTTATTATAAGCTTTTTAAAAAATTCAAATAGACTTACAAAATGTTGCTCTGCATTAGTGATAAGGGCATGAGTGCTGGATGAAATATATGCTAAATTATCTGGTCTTAAATCAACTTTTATAAAATTGATGTGATGTAATACAATTAATCCATTATAATAGTCTTGAAGTGTGAAAATTTCTCCAGTAATGATGTCAATAAAATACCATTTTTGTTTTTCAATCTTTTTTAGAAAAGTCTCTAAAGAAGAATAGGTTATTCTAGGTATAAATATAGTTAAGTTATTTTTATCTAATACCCTTACTGTTTGAAATAGAGCGTTAGTGACTCTTAGTTTTTGAGATCTAAATGTAAAGGGATACCCATTTTTTTGAATATCGTAACCAAGTTGATCGTAAGTAGGATCAAATTCATCGATATGCTGACTCATTGTCTTGCCTATATTTTCATGATACCAAATGGCTCTCTTCGAGCTTAAAGTCTGCATTTCATCAACATTAAAACCAAGCTGTTTCGTATCTTTTCTAAGATTTCTCATTGTTGGAAAATATAATCCGTCTTTAATAAGAGGCAATTTTGAATCAAGAAATCCCGTTAATCGAACTGTGTATGGTAAAATATTCGCACTTCGAAGATATTCAGTAATATTTTTTGATAATTTGTTCTGATTTAGCCACTTTCCAATCAGCATATTAAGATAATTCATGTCTTTAAATTCATAGGGCGAAATTTCCATTATATTATTCACTGTTGGAATAAATTTATTGTTTTTAATCTCTTCTTTCAGAGGGTGTAAAATTCGATTTAATTTTTCATAATAGGTAATTTCTCCTGCCATTTTTTTAAGTTTTTTAATATGAGGGAGATTGTTTTTTGTAAGCCAGCCACTGATAAGTTGTGTAAGATTCTCTAAGACTTTGAATTCGGGTTTCTCTTTTAAGACATTTGGTGTTGAAGGAATAAATTCTTTATTAAGAATCTTATTTCTTTTAGAATCAAGAAATTCGTACAGTTCATGACTTATAATTAATCCTGCTTGTTCCTTAAGTTCAGAAAGACTACTAAAAATAATTTTCTTGTACTTATATCTAGAATTAAACCACTGAGTAATATTTGGGGGTGTTATTTCAATGATACCACTGTCTTGAATTACTTGTTCGCTGGTAGGTATATATTCCATTGAATTAATTTCATTTATTTTAGAATCTAAAAATTTAAAAATTCTCTCTTGTATTGGAATTTGAGGAATTTTCGAAAAAAACCTCTTCATATCCGTTATATTCTGAAACGGAAGATTTGTTCTTTTCATCCATTTCCCTACCATTTTGGAAATTTTATCATTTTTAATAATAGGTAGTAAATCTCTTGATATTGTTTGGGTATCTGGAAAATATATTCCCTTTTTTATTTCATCAATTTTTGAATCTAAAAAGCGATTAAGAACTTCTTGATCGGGTAAATTTCCAAAATGGGATTCCATTTCCTTCACATTTTTAAAAGGTAGATCTTTGTTTTTCATCCAACCTTCGACAATCTTTTGAATCTGTGAAAGTTGGATATCTTTCAAAGATAAATCGTATTTTAAATTTGTGATTGTAGGATAATATAATCCGCGCCTGATTAATAATAAACGCTTATCAAGAAAGTCAAAAATCTTATCATCGTCACTTACATTTTTAATATTTCCAACTAGCACTAGAGGATTTGTGCAATGAAAATCAAAATTTAAGAAATTAGCTAATGTTTCATCAATAATTCGTTTTAAATATAATTCAAAAGATTCTGCAATCGTTTGGTCTATGATTTTGATGAAATCTAAGTCCATTTTAATCTCTCCTTGAATTTTTTTAAATTGTTTATTTTAGTGTCTATGTTTCGACAAGTGGATTTATTTATGTTTATAGATGTATTACAAATATCTTCTTTTTTATGATCTAAATTTGTTCCATTCAAAAATGTTAGAATTCTATTTTCTAATATTTTGTCAAATTGTTGTTCCATTAGAAACTCAAATAACTTTGAAGAATTATCCTTCTCTAAGATTTTCTCTTTAAATGGATATACATCCACTATTCCATCATATCGCTCTAAGATCTCTACCATAATTTCCCTTGTAATTTTTACAATCAATTCTTTCAATTTAATCATTTCATAAATTTTGTTTTATTATTTTATTCATTAATATTGCCTACATGTTTTTAAATGTTTACACCGTGATATTTTATAGATTCGTCGCAATATTATGGAAATACTGACCGAAAACTTGATTTTCTATTCATTTTTTGATTATTTTATTTTTCTTAATTATTTTTATTCCTACGATTTTAAAAAGTTGTACGTATTTCATAGTAGTGTAAAAACAAAATCAGAACTTATGACATAATTGAAATTTAAAGAAAGAAAAAAGAAAAAAATAAAATCAGAATTTATTGTGAAAACCAACATTTTGAAAAATCATATTTTTACCAACTCCTATTGGAATAGATAGATGGAATTAAAATAAAAAAAAATAGTTAAAACATTTTTAAATAATTTTACGCGAACCAACATTTCTTTATGTAATTCTGCGAGTTGAGATTTCATTTCTGCCATGATTTTACGCGATCCAACTTTTCTTTATGTAATTCTGCGAGTTGAGACTTCATTTTTGCCACGCGCTCTTTAGTGTAAGGATAAAAATACAAACAAATAAGTGTAATCCCTAACGCTATACCGGGAAATACTACTATTAAAATCCGAAGACCCAAAATGATATCCGCACCAGGATTAGGTGAGTAAGTTTCCCAACCAGTCGATGTAAATACGAGCGAAACTGTAACAATAGTCATTATCATTGAGAGCCGCATAAAGAAATTTGTAATCCCAAAAAAGGTTCCTTCTCGTCGTACTCCCGTTTTCAACTCGTCATCATCTATGCTGTCAGCTACAATTAGATATATAAAATATAGCATACCTCCAAATCCAAAGCCCGCAATAGCGAATAAAATTAAGGCAACAAAATAACTAGTTATAAACAACAGAGGGATTGTTGCTATGAAGTATGCAATTACAGCAATAGCATAAGCTTTCCTACTGCCAAATTTTAAATCCAATTTCATCCATATTATAACAGTAACTACTCCTACGATAAATGTAATCCCTAATAATATCGAAATTAGAAACGTGTTGGTTACACCGAGAACGTGTAAAGCATATAAAGGTATCACAGTAGCAAGTACGAGCAATATGTATTCATACAAGAAAAACATGATAGTGTATAATACAAATCCCTTGTTTTTGAACGCATATTTTAAACCTTTAAAATAGCCGAACTCTTGTTTATGGTCTAATTCAAACTCTTTTCGTTCCTTTGCACCCCATTTAATGGCAATGAATAATGAAACACCAATTATGATCGATGTAACGATGCCATTAATCAAATAACCCTCTTTTTTTGTTAAATCCCCTATAAAAATACCAGGAACTAAAAATGCCATAAGCAATCCGATTGTAGCGAGAACTTGTTTGATCGTATTAACCTCGGCTCTTTCTTCCACTGATACATATAATTCAGGGAATAACGCGTCAAAGAATGTAATCAGTGTAAAATGTATCGAAACATATTAACATGATAAGGAGGTAAATAAACATTATAAAATGAGAATCTGTAAAAAAATGAGGAGTCCACACAATTATCATAATGATTAGTATAGGGATTGTACCTAATATTATAAAAGGCTTTCTCCTTCCCCATCTGGTATGTGTCCTATCTGAGATATACCCTAGCAAAGGATCATTTACAGCATTCCAAATCGTCCATAAAATAAAAGCTAACATTATGTAAAAAACAGGTAATCCAACTGCTGTGAAATAAAAAGCGAATACCCATACATTAAATGCGGTCATGGTGAACCATTGTGCGAATGAACCCATTCCAAAGCTCCACTTCTGTCCTTTACCGAATTGCTTTTTTGAATCACTCATCAATTAAACACTAAATTATTTCATTTTTTAGAAAAATATATTGAAGTTAATTTCATTTTGATTTTAGAGTTAATAAAGATTTTGAGAATATAAAAAAGGAAAAGAGAAAAGCTTTTTTTATGTATTTTAAAAGAAATAAAAAATTGTAAAAATATTAAATAAATAGAAAAACTAAATAGATTGTATGGGTACATTAGATAATCATGTGAAATTATATGAAACTTTTAAGAAAGATGCTGAAAATGTAGATGTCTCAAAGCAATCTAGAGTAGAATTATATTTTCTCTCAATCTTTCACTTAATTGAAGCGTGCGCCGCAAAACATAATATACACATTAATAAACACCAAAGGCTAAGGAATATCTTAGAAAAAAATACCTATATATTTGGAAATCAAACTGAAAATGTATAAGGATATTTAAACCATTAAATAAGTTGATCTCTTGAATCATAAACTTCTACATCTTCTTTAAAATTTAAATATATAATTTTTTATGATTTTCGAATTTACCCATGATGACATTATAATTCTATTTTTCGCAATATTATAATGCGAATTATTATTTAAAAATTTTTAGGAAAAGCGGAAAAAGTATGTTTACAACCGTCCACCAGCTTAAGGGATTTGTTTATTAGATTAATTCATTTGATTTTTTAATCAAATCAAATTAGGATTAATTCCTATGATAATGGGAAATAATAACCAAAGACTTAGTTCTACAGCTATTAGAGAAAAACTTGAATAATTAAACTTGGATATAGTAAAGATCTAATTAATTTCTCTTAGAATCTCATTTTCTATTGATATCATTAATGAATCATAAAAAATAGACCCATATTTTGCGTAAAAATCTTTCTTGCTTTTCATTATTAGTGATGAATCTTCTTTTTCAGTCTTTCCTTGAGACCAAAAGATTTTTCCTTGATATGTTAACTTAACTTTTTCTCGATTTTTAACGATTTCACCCGCTTTTATGACATATTCAATATTAGTTAATGCTTTCTTTAGTCTTTCGTAATCGTTAGAAATATCAGCATTTTTTAAATTTATATCTAAAACATTAATATCACCATCAGCACCCTCACCAAGGTTTCCTTTAATATTTCCGATTCCTAATGATTTCGCTGGACTTGCGCGAGTTAATATGACAAAATCATTGAAAGTAAGTGTCTTATCGTTATTTTGTAAAGTATTATTCTTCAAGAATTTATCGTTCATTCCAACCATGAAGTTATCGCGAGCCTTTTTACTGACCAACCATGTTGCGATTTCAGGAACGCTAGTAATATTTGCGTAATTTGGATAATTTACGGAGAATTGCAATTGCCACTTGTTTTCAATTTTAAGAGCCAAGTCTAAAGCATTTGCCCATAATACACAATATAATTTGTTTTTTTTATCAAAATTCCTTAAAGTAGCAAAGGAATCTCCTTCAAATTCAACGGCGGCTCTAATTAATTTTTGAGAATCTTTATCATCAGTGGCATTTAAAAGAGAATCAATTAATCTCCGATCTGACGTTATTAGAGGATGAATTTCATCTTCAAATCCTATAAATCCTAAATCTAAATTTATATTCCGATTAGTATTTAGCGTATTAATTAATTCCATATTATTTCCATCTACATTATAAGCAGAAGCGTGAGCGATGTGAAAAATCTGCGAGCGCTTGATTTTAGAATTAATTTTAGAATTTGGTTCTAATTTCAATTCTTTAATTCTTTCCAAGATGGTAAATAAGTTATTTTTAGCTTTTATTTGTTCGTATCCTTCTATATGTGCGTGTATAGAATGTGGCATTCCTAAATGTTCGTTAACTTTAGTTAAATTTTTGTAAACATTTAAGGCAGAAAAATTATATAATCTTTCCGTACTTGATACTTCTTTTCTTAAAGATTTGAAGTTCCAATCTTCACATTCAAATGGATTATAGACTTTAAAACCAAAACCTTTAGTTATAGACAAAAGGTCGGACAAGAAAACAGCCATATTCTCTATTTTACGCCGTTGAAATTCGAGTTCTAAGGGCCATAGATTACTCACATTTAATAACATTGCCGTATCTAGAACAGGCAATTGCTTAAAATTAAATACAGTTTGTTTTGTTAAAGAAGGAAATACGTTCGCCTCAAGTATAAATGTATAGCCTTGAGAAATGTAGTCTTGTGCGATATTTTTAAGCGTCAAACCTTTCCAAGTCTCTTGAAATTTATTATTTTTAGATCCTAGTAATCTTATCCAATTAACTTGTTGAGATGCTATGTGTGCATGAATATCTAAAGCTGCTGGAATTACTGTTTTTCCGCTTGCATCGATTTCTTTAACATCACTTTTATTTGAAAACTTTTCTACGATCCTTCCTTCTTCTATTAAAATATCTCTAACTTCTCCCTCAATTTGATTAAGCGGATCAAATACTAATCCATTTTTAATTAACAGTTTTCCCATTTTTAAAATCTCTTATATTCTAACTCTTTTTAATTTTTGCTAATAATTCTTTAAACTCTAGAACCGGATCTCTTGTAGCTTCCACTTCTACTTCGATGTTTTTAAATAAAAGCGTTTTATTTTCTACACCTGTAATTTGATTAGCCCATATTGAAATAGGCATAAGTATTGTTCCTTGAGGTACTTTTTCGTTTTGATATTGCTCAATAATTACTTCTCCGTATTTATTAGTAATTTTTATACGCAAACTTTTAACTAAGCCCAATTCTTCAAAATCTTTTGGATTTATAAATCCAACTGCCAAATTTTCTTTTAACGATTGCTCATTGCCAAAAGCAAATTCTTTTGCTTGATCGTTATCTACCATTCTAATTGTATTTAAAATCATCTTCATAATGGTTTCAACTTTATTATTCTTTTAATTTTTTGATAATTTGGCTTAACAATTCTTCGTCGGAATGAACGCCACTTGGAGGATTTAAAACTTTTTTTAATTCTATGGGAACATGATCCAATCTATACGCTAACCCTCCGCATTCTACGCCTGTTATAGCCGTAGGTAAAATAATGTCCGCAATATGAAAAGTTGCGGATCTTTTATTATCTATAAGGATTAATGGTTTTTTTGCTAACTTTTTACTTAAAATCCAGGGCAAGTGAGATATTGGGTCGGTTCCTACGATTATCGAGCAATCGAAATCTTCATTCTCTATTTTGGAAATTATTGTGTCTGAACTTTCGACTAATTGATTATTTGAAAATTGAAGGTTACGATTTTTACCAAGGGAAGAGAGAGCAACATGATCATAGCCTAACATGTTCCAATGCCCTCCAATCATTACGATTGATACTCGTCCCTTTTGTTTCTTTTCATTTATCATTTGAACTAATTCGAGTAATTCTTTGATTACATCGTTATTAGTTTGAGGTCTTAAAATCCCTTGACCGATAAAAATAACGCCGTATTCAGCACCAGTTAGATGCTGCAATAACCTTTTAAGATCGTCTTTATCTAAACCAGCAACCCCGTTAGAAGGTATACTGTCTTCAGTACAACATTCTTCCTTTAGAACTCTAATTAATTCGATATCTTTCCCGGTTTCGATTTGAAGCGCAACATCACGCACACCCATGACACCAAAGGACGCTGTCTTAACGGGATCTATAATTATTAAGGTTTTTATTTCACGACCAGTCATCCGGAACTTTCCTCGAGAAAATAACGCTTTATTTAATAATCGAGGAATTGATTCCGCAAGATTCGCGCCCCATAGAATTAATAGATCCGCTTTATTACTTATTTCAGAAATAGTTGTAAAAGTTAATCCGGTATCCTTTGAAGCGTTTAAAACTTGCCCTTGACAAATTGTTGAATTAGAATCAATAAATCCATTTATTAATCGTGCTAACTCAATGCCTTTTAATTGAGCTTCACAACTTACAGTTGAAAACCCATAAAGTAACGGTTTCGAAGAGTTTTTTAGAATTTGGACTACTTTTTTTAAAGCATCCTCGTGAGAAATTTTATTTAATTCGTTGTTATTGCGAACCATTGGACTAAGAATTCTATTCTCGGCTGTAAGTTGATCAAATCTCTCTTTACCTTTTAAACAAGCACCTATAACCTCATCAATATATAAGCCATCACTCTTTACAATAATATCATCGCAAAGTAAAGAGCAACCTGTACATGGGATCTTTTTCATATTTCCACCACTATAACTACTTAAACATATTCTATTTTAACAGCTTCACGTGGGCAGTATGTTTCGCAAACCCGGCATTCCCTTGCTTGTCCCTCACCTTCTATTCTCCTACAGCGTTCTAAGTGTAATAATTCGCATTTTCCATCCTTTACTTGAAACAGTTGTTGATTATGTGGAGGATAATCAGGGGCTTTCCCACTTAATGTTGAGGGACAATATCTGGCATTTACAGGACATACGGTAACGCAAATCCCACAGCCATCGCAAAGATCATTGTCTACATCGATTCTCAATTCTTTTTGTTGTCCTTCTTCAGAACCTAACATTTCTTTCAAAGTATCGTAAAATTTTTTGTATTTAGGTTCTAAGAGAGGAGGGCAATCGTCGATTTTTACCTTACCTTGTAGCAAATCTAAAGCGAAAGCCATACAAGTTGGCAAGTTACATTTTTTGCAGTTAGTCTTTGGCAAAAATTTGTAAAGCTCCATAAAATTTGAAACGGGAATATCTTATCACCATACTTATTTTATAATTGTTTCCTTTCTCGTTATGAATAATGGTTAGAAGCTTATTAATTTCTTTAGTTTATTTTTATAAATTATTAATAAGATTTCCTTATCCCTTAAATTAAACTTAATTATTAATTAACAAGATTTTATTTTTTAAGTTCTTCTAAAAGACTTTTTGCTTCTGCGTAATCTGGATTAATATTTAACGCCTTTTCTAAGCACTCAATAGAATTTTGCGAATCTTTTAATTTATGGTAATTTACACCCATTTTAAACCATACCTCACCATCGTTAGGGTCGACATTTATGACTTTCTTGAAACTCTCGATTGCTTTTTGATAATTTTCTGCTTTTTCATAGGCTTCCCCTAAATAAAACCACGCCCCTATATCTCCAGGATTATTTTCAATTATATTCTCATAACATTCTATAGCTTTTTGGTAATTGTTTAAGTTCTTACTGTATAAAACTCCCAAATTAATCCAAGTTTGACGATAGTTTGGGTCAATCTCTATTACTTTTTCCCAACTTTCTAGGGCTTTTTGATGGTTCTCTAATTGATTATAGGTTACTCCTAAATTATTCCAAGCGTTTCGATACTGTGGATCAATCTCAATAGCTTTTTCAAAACTATTAAGGGCGTCTTGAAATTTTTCGAGTCTAAAATAGACGAGACCCATATTATACCACGATTTTTTAGTGTATTCTGAATCAATTTTAACTGCTTCTTTATAAAACTTAATCGCATTTTCGTGTTCTTCCAAATCTTCGTACGCTATAGCCATATTATACCAAGCCTCTGCGTTTCTTGGTTCTAGTTTAACAACTTCTTCTAAGCATCCAATTTCTTTAGTAAGTTCTCCCATTTTACCATAAGTTAGTGATTTATCGTAATGGGCAGCGGCATTTTGCGGGTCAATTTCAATTACTTGATCTAAATATTCTAGCGCCTTTTCATATTCTCCCAATTCACTATAAATGTGAGCAACGCTATTCCTTGCTTTTATTTCTTGGTCGTCTAGTTTTATACCTTTCTTAAAATATTCAATCGCAGTATATAGATCATCTAATTGCCTGTAAATGAATCCTAAATTAAGCCAAGCCTTAGGATATTCAGGGTCAATCTCGTTTACTTTTTTACAGATTTCGATAGCTTTATCGTAATTCTTTTGGAAAATGTACATAGAAGATAAATTGTTCAACGCAAACACGTTCTGGGGGTCGATTTCAACGGTTTTTTCATAACTTTCAATAGCTTTTTGGTTATTTTCTAAATTACCATAAGCAACTCCCATATTATAGTAGAAATCTTGATGCTGAGGATTGTGTTTTACTGCTTTTTGACATACTTCTACGACTTTTTGAAAATCATTTAATTTGGCATAACCTTCGTGTAAGAAAACCCAAGCATCAATATTTTTAGGATCCACCTCTACGGCTTTTTCTAAATACTCAAAATGTTTGTCAATATCAACCGCTTTATTAGCAACTCCTAGAAAATACCAGCCCTTACTATTTTGAGGTTCAATTTTTACTATATTCTCAAAACATTCAATAGTTTCATTAAATCTTCCATCATTGGCGTAATTATGTCCCAACCTTTCCCATTCTGCTGCATTTTTATCTTCAATTTTGTTTGGCATTAATTTTCGCTATATTTTAATTTTTTTTTAAACTAATTTTGAACCACATTCACTACAAAATGTATCCCTCGATGAGATGCGAGTTCTACACATAGGACAATAGATTACTAGGGGTGGCGGTTCAGTTGGAGTTGGCTGTTTAACTACAATTGATACTTCTTTCTTTTCTGTGACTCCTTTTTTTTACTTTTTGTATAGGCTATAATTGTCACTGTTACAGCACCAAAAACCGCTAATCCTACGATAATTAAACCTATAATTATCAATAATCTAAAATCTTCAGGATCTTAAATTATTATGAAATAATTTAAGAGCCTTATAAAATCTATTTAAATATAGAGAAATTAAAATTTAAAAAACAAGATTTAACCTAAAAATAGGAGAGGTTGTAGTATAATGGGAGATGACGAAATTCCAGACATCAATTTGAAAGAAACCGTAGCTCAAGGAAAACAAGAGATGGTAGACGAGAGAATGCAAAATATTATAGAGAACATGGCCAAAATAAAGCACAAAATTATTGTAATATCGGGAAAAGGTGGCGTTGGCAAAACAACCATAGCAGTCAATTTAACGATGAGTTTAGCGAGTATTGGTTTGCGCGTGGTTTTACTAGATGTAGATATTACTGGTCCCAATTGTTTGAAAATGCTTGGAGTAAGTCCAGAATTAAAACCGAGAGTGGATCCTGAAGCAAAAAGATTTTTTCCAATCAATGGACCTCTAAATATAAAAGTTGTCAGTATGGCGTTTTTAATAGGTGATTCTGACTCACCAGTTATTTGGAGAGGCCCAATGAAAATGGCTGCTGTACGACAATTTCTCGGAGATGCTATGTGGGGCGATTTAGATTATTTAATTTGCGATTTACCTCCAGGAACTTCAGATGAAACTTTAGATATTTTACAATTAATTCCCGACGAAAAAATTGTAGTTGTTAGCACCCCTCAAGAAGTCGCCTTAATGGACGCTCGAAAAACTATAAATATGGCAAAGATTATGAAAAGAAATGTCCTTGGAATAATTGAAAACATGTCAGGATTTAATTGCCCACATTGCAGTAATTTTATTGATTTATATCCACCTGGTGGTGCGGAAAAGGCTGCTAAGGATTTTGGCATTGAGTTACTTGGAAAAATTCCGTTCGAAATTGAGGTTGGACAACAAGGAGATCTAGGATTGCCAATTGTTTTGAAATACCCAGAAGCAGAAAGTTCTAAAGCATTTAAATTGGTCGTTAAAAAAATCAGAGAAGTATTAGAAAATAAGGGATAATTTTCAACTTTAAAAATTTATAAAACGAGTGTTATTTTAATTAATATATTAAACATTTTGTATTATTAAAAGCTAAAGGTTTTAAACATCAGCGAACAACGAGACAGAATTAACATAAACTTAATGAAGGCAATCGTCATAAGCAAAGAAAGTGGAGAACTTTTAGTAGACCTCATTTTAGACTCGAATATAAATCCAATCTTGTTGTCATCTTTTGTAGGAGCATTGTCGTTATTTGGAAAAGGGAATCTAGGGAAAATTAAAGAAATTGCTATTAAAGGATTGGATTTAGATTTCTTAATAGTAAATAAATATGACCTCATTTTAGTTGCAATAATGGATAAAGAATTTGAAAAAGATAGTTTAAAGTGGAGGGAAGAAGCCGAATTAGCTCTTGATATGTTTTACCTATCACATAAAGATGATCTTGAAAATTTTATCGATACATCCGTATTCGACCCGTTTAAAAAGATTTTATTGCTTCAAATTAAAGAACATCTGGAAAAAATTGAAGATCTTAATAAGGAAAAAGAATCTAAAGATTTTGGATTTTTGAAATTTTAATGTAATTCAATTAAACAGATTTACACAAACTTTTTAAAAAAATTTTTAACTTTTTTATCTTTTTAATTAATTAAATAACAGAACTTTTTAATTTTTTTAAGAAAGTAAGATATTGAAGATTTAATTAAGGATGTGTTAAGTACTGCCGAAAAATTGGATAAAAGGCATTATAATTGCAAGGGAATCAGGAGAGTATTTAGTTGATCTTATTCTTGATACGGACATTAATCCAGTCTTGTTGTCGTCTTTTGTAGGAGCTTTAAGTTTATTTGGCAAGGATAATCTTGGAAAGATTGAAGAAATTAACGTTAAAGGACTCGATGTCGATATGGTAATTGTTTACAAATACGATTTGTTTTTAATCGCAATATTATCTCACGAAATTGTAAGTCATGGACATGACATCCGCGCAGAAGCAGCAAAAGCACTGGAGATGTTTTATAGTTCGTATGTAAACGAAATTAACAATTCTAAGGAATGCGTAGACATTTCTATGTTTGATGATTTTAAAAAGCTTCTATTTCTGCAAATACAAGATTATCTAGAAATAATTGACGACAGGGAAAAAGAAAAGGATATCTCTGACTTTGGATGGTTTAGTGATGCTATTAAGAAACATAAAGAAGAGAATACAGATTAATTTAAGTCTTTTTTGGTCTTTAATTGAACTATTCCTTCTTAAAGGGAGGCGATTCTTCTTTCAGAAGAGTTTTCTTGAACAATCACGATAAATTTTAGAAGCCTGAAGTTTTTTTCTTAAAGATTAGATCTCCTATTTTAACGTTAAAAATCCGTTCCATAAGAGAACATTTTGCTTTTAAAAGATAATATACATCTTTATTAGGAATTTCTAAACCGTAAATGCTTTCGAAATTGCCCTGCCCTTTTGATAAAATTATTCCTTCTTTCGAGTAGAAATATTCTTTGAATTCTTCAGATGCGAGAGAAAATTCTATCCCCGGAGTTGCAGGAGCTTCTATGACTTTTACGATGTCAGTTAGTCCCACAAACTTCGCGTCTTCGATAGTAGCATCGTTAATTATTGGTCCAGCTCGAACAGAACAAATTATTTCTAAATCTGGATATAATTTCTGTAAAGTAATGACCAGTAATTTGTCAAAGATTATTTCGCCAGAATTATCTAACAATATTAAAATTTGATTAAATTTTTCAAGCGATCTTTTAAATTCGTGAATGTCATTTATTTTAAAGTTATCAGGTTTAAAATCGTTCAAATCTTTCTCTAAATCTATATCGTGATGCGTCCCAAAATCAATAGTATTCCCGATAGCAGCAACCGCTATAGCTTCAAATAAAGGATCTTTAGCTTTTTCTATGAACTCTTTAGCTTTTTCGTAGTATTCCAACGCAATGAGGTTATATTGCTTTTTCAGGGTTTTAAACGGATCAACTTCCCCCAACACCTCTGAAATAAGTTGATATGCTTTTTTTCCTATTAAAGGACCTGGTTTAGATAAAATATCCGTATTCGTTAAATACTCCATCATTTTTTTTTGACAATCAATAATTACTTCTTTCGAGATGGAGGGCTTTAATAAAATTAGCGCTTTGTATATCTGATCGAGCAAGCATCCGATACATTCTGGTTCTAATAACATCTATATATTATAAAAATGAGGAATAAACTTTAAATTCTTTTAAATGAAGATAAAGAATAACAAATAATCTTATATAAAATTTGATTAAAATGTCAATAGAAACACAAGAAAAATTAGATATTAAACTAACTTTCCTTATTGGCTTTGCATTTTTTACAACACAAATAGCTTGGTCTCTCTATAATAGTCAAATCCCTATTAGTCTCTTGGCATATATAGGTAGTATAGCGATGGTTGGACTAATTATGGGGCTTGACAATCTTGTTGGCGTATTTATTCAACCGATTATGGGAAATGCTTCAGATAATACCCGAACAAAATGGGGAAGAAGAATGCCTTATATAATTATAGGAATTCCTGTCTCGGCGTTGTTTTTTGCTTTAATTGCCTTTGAATCGTCGTTATACAGTCTATTGTTTTTTATGTTTTGTTTTATAGTTGCTATGACTTTTTACAGGTCTCAAACAGTAGCTCTTATGCCTGATTTTATACAACCACAACATAGAAACAAAGCAAATTCAATCATTAATATGATGTCTGCTATATCTCTCGTTGTTGCTTCACTTATAAGTATATTTTTAGTCGATATCAGCTTGCAGCTAGCATTTATAACAGTCTCAGTAATTATGGTCTTGACCTTAATTATGTTAGTATTAACTGTAAAAGAAAAGAATGCTTATAGTTATCAATTACTTTTAAAAATGGAAGAAGAATCGGGTGAAAAAATCAAAGAAAAGAGAGAAAGAGTTGGTTTAGGTAAAAGTTTCAAAGATGTTCTAGAAGAAAAAGATAAAAGCACTTTAACCATGCTGTTCGCAATATTTTTTATCTCTGTTGGATGGGCAGCTATAAATGCTTTACTCGCGCCTTATGGTATGAATGTCTTAGGGTTAACAAGAGGACAAGCTGGTGGATTAATGATTTATGGAGTAATAACATTCTTGCTTTCTGCTTTTCCTTTAGCAATTTTAGCTGAAAAATTTGGTAGGAGATTGTTAATTAAAATTGGATTGGTTATTTTTAGTGTTTGTTAAATAATTGGCTTTCTCTTTCGAACTAACCTATTGATTACTATTATAATGATTGCATTAATTGGAATAGGATATTCATGCATTATAGTCAATACGATAGTTATAATATGGGGATTAGCGCCTTCCGAGAAGAAAATTGGAACATATACTGGAATTTATTATTTATTTTTATTCTCAGCACAAATTTTCGGTCCTGGATTAGTTGGACTACTAACAGATCTTACTGGCTGGGAATATTTCTTTTTAAATAGTTCAGTTTTTCTTATAATTGCATTGATTCTAATGTTTTTCGTTAAAAGAGAAGAGGCAGAGCTAACTGAGGAAGAAAAGATAGCTAAAAAGAAAGCAATTCAAGAGCTTTAATTTTAAAAAAAAATTTTCTTTTTTTTTGTACAACTAATTGTTAGATCATTTAACCAAAAAGTGTGATCAGTAATTAAAAAAAAAAAAAAAAAAAACATTTTGTTAGAATTGAATAGTTATATTTATTGATTTTATCTCGTCTGGCATTCCTTTAGCTGTTTTTAGATATCCTAAGAGAATATTCGTTAACATTTCCTTCATAAAATCGTTTAGTGGAATTTCTTTATCACTAACTTCTAATTTTACATCTGTCATAAATTCTAAATTGTCTCCCTATCATTTAAAATTTAAGACTATATTCTAAAAAAAAATTAATATCATCCATAAAATTATTGAAAATGTTAAACAAAAAGACTCGAAGTGCTATTAAATTAAAAAGATTATAATTATTTTTTTCTCTCTTTTCTTTAATAATACTTCACGATATTAAGATTATTGATACATATCGTCTGAGCTCTTATCTCGTTCAGTAAGCTCTTCTTTCTTTTTCATAAAATCTTTTAATAGTTTTGAACCAGTTTCATCTCGTTTTAGAATAAGTTGTGTCAAAAGATTTTGTTTTCTTTGAAGTTCAAGTAATGTATTAGCAATATGATTCATTAGTTCAAATTGCACTTGACACATATTTATTTTTTCTTCTTGCCCGCATTCATCGCAATGTTCAGCACAGTCTCTCCAATCTTGAAAAAATAATTCAATGTTTATATCTTCAGCAGTTAATAAGTTTTTTTCGCATTCAGCGCAATTCTTTTCTGCTTTGATTTTTAAATCTTCAAAAATCTTTTTTATTGTTTGAATCAATTTCCATTTTTCACTTTCGGAGATCTCTTTGAACTCTTTCTCCTTTAAATCAATAATTTCCTCTGCCATTTATTTCCACTTGAAAAAACCTAATCGAATTAAATTTAGAAATAAAAGTATAGATTAAATTTAAACCTTTTATAAAATAATCTTTAATCAATTAAAAGGAATGATTAGGAACAAAAATGAATTTTGAAACCATTAAATTTGAATTACGAGAAAATGGAATTGGGATTTTAACGCTAAATAGACTAGAAAAGCTGAACGCCATGAATTTTTCTATGATAGAGGATTTTCACGCTATATTTGATCATTTAATGGTTAACTTAGATTGTCGAGTTTTAATTTTAAAAGCAGCAGGCAAAGCATTTTGTGCGGGTTTAGACTTGAAAGAATCGGCGGTTCTTCAAAGAAAAAAAAAACCCGAGGAATTAAAAAAGAAATTCTTTTTTATAGATGCTCCAGATAAAGATATAATAAAGGCAAAAATGTACGGACAATGGCGTACAAGTGATATTATACGAAAAATGCGAAAAATAAGTCAACCTATTATTGCTGTTGTTCAAGGAGCAGCCTCGGGAGCGGGATTTGCGTTTGCATTAGCTTCTGATATCCGAATAGCCGGAGAAAATGCAAGGTTCAATAACGCTTTTATTAAAGTAGGTTTTTCTGGTGCTGATTTAGCAAGCAGTTATCATCTCCCTCGGCTTATTGGGATGTCAAGAGCAGCGGAAATCTTATATACAGGAAGATTTGTTGATGCAGAAGAGGCTGAAAGGATTGGTCTTGTATTAAAAGTTGTAAAAGGAGACGAGAATAAATTATTGGAAGCTGCTATCGAAATTGCAGAAAATTTGTTAACAAAAAGTCCATTGGGTCTGCGGATGACGAAAGAGGCAATTAATCTTTCCCTTGATAGCCCTAGCTTAGATACTATACTCCAATTAGAAAACCGCACTCAAATGCTCTGTTCCACTTCTGACGATTTAATAGAAGGTGTGCAAGCTTTTTTCGAGAAAAGAGATCCTAAATACCCCTTACGATAATTTATATTAAAGATGTGAGATGGATGAATCTTAATTTTGAGACTATAAAATTTGATTTAAGACCTGATGGAATAGGAATTCTAACGCTAAATAGACCTGAAAAATTAAATGCAATCAATTTTTTGATGGAGGAAGAACTTCACCAATTATTAGACCATTTAATGGTTAATTTAGATTGTAGAGTACTTATTTTAAAGGGAGAAGGACGAGCATTTTGTTCAGGTACGGATCTCAAAGAAGGATTGATATTAAATTCTAAGAGAAAACCAGAAGGTTATGATAAATTTTATTACTTAAACATTTCTGAACCTCTAAAGCGGAAAATGTACCATCAATGGCGAATTAGCGATTTGGTGATTAAGATGAGAAAAATTTCTCAACCAATTATAGCGATTATTCAAGGTCACGCCGTAGGAGGTGGGTTTGGTTTCGCCATGGCATCTGACATACGAATTGTCTCTAATAATGCTAGATTTATCAATGGTTCGATTAACATAGGATTGAGTGGAGCAGATGTAGGAGGGAGTTATTTTCTCCCACGTCTTATTGGTATGTCAAGAGCTTCAGAGATATTATCAACTGGCAGAGCTGTGGACGGTGAAGAAGCTGAAAAAATAGGATTAGCTATAAGATTAGTTGAAAAAGATAAGTTATTTGATGCAGCAATAGAATTAGCAGAAGAATTATTAAAGAAAAGTCCATTAGGATTGCGAATGACTAAACAAGCAATTAACTTATCCATGGATTCACCAAGTCTGGAAAATATAATCCAATTTGAAAATAGTTCTATTGTAGTTACATTCAGTTCAAAAGATGTAAATGAAGCTACTAGCGCTTTTTTCGCGAAACGAGATCCTAAATATCCACTACGATAAAGGATTTTTTAAATAGCAAATATTTAACAATTATTTTTTTCCTATTAATACCTATTAATATTTTAAATCTTTTTTTTGATAGTCTGGAGTTTTTTGTAGCTGTTGAGTAAATTAAAAAAGATTTACTTTATATTTATAATAACGCCAAGAAAGTTATCGAAATAAATGAATATAAATAATTAAAGTGAGATTTAATGGAACATATTTCAAAATTGTTAAATCTTTCAGATGACGCAGTGGCTATTTATTTTGGTTGTTTAGGTGAAATTCCATTAACTTACAACGAAATTCATTCTTTAAAACCTGAGTTATCCCACGATGAATTGAAAAAAATTATTAATCTCCTTATTGAAAGGGACCTTTTAAAAAAATATAAACCAGAAAGCTCAGATGTGTTAACACACTACACCGCCATTCCACCATTTTTCGTAATAAATAATAGTATTGCTCAAATTAAGAAAGATTTTAAGGAATTACAGCAAAATATTGAAAAAGACATATCATCAAAGCCACAAACAAAAGAAGATACAGAAGTAAGTAAAGATTTTTTAGAAAAATTTGAAAATGAATTGAAAAATTTGATTTCTTCCGAATTGGCAAGTATTGTCATATTAATTCTTCAACTTAAAAACGAAATCCTCGAGAATCCAAATCTTAAAGCGGCTGGAATTACTTTTATGCAATGGGATGCAATTAAGAACACGATCAAAGACATTTTAGCTCAATCGACTCATACAAAAGCTCAAGAATTAAACAAAATCGTTTCTGAGGAATTCAATGAAATTAGAGAAATTTTAAAAAGTAAATCATCTTCGGATATAAGTCGAAAGGAAATATCATCTTTTCAAAATTTAACCGAAGATATTTCAGCAAATATGCAGTTTATAGAAGAATTTTTACAACTGATTTTAACTAATTATACAGGAGCAAAAACCTTTGATTTTGATAATTTCTGGCCCGTCTATAGCGAGGCTAAAGTTAGAGAGGAGACTTTAAACCTACTTTCAATTTCAAAGAAAAATATAGTTATAATCGTTCCCGAATTAAAAGATTACATCGATAATTTCATATTAGAGAAATTAAAGAACTCTTCTTTTCCCATTAAAATAAAAATTGTCTCGTCTGATTCACACAATAGTGATATTGTAAATGAAATTACCAAAAATGAGAATGTAGAGTTTTTGAGATTAAAATACAATAATTTTATTGGACTTAACGGGGATAATAAAAAAATTGTGTTTGGCGTAATTAAAAATGTTGAATACCCAATTAAATACGAGGAAAATTCACTAAAAAAAATTATAGGGTTTGGTACAAATCATAGTAATTTAATTAATTTAATTAGCCCGGTTATTTCTGAGCAATTAAGAGCAGCAAAACCTCCAAGAGAAGTTCAAATAACTAAAGGATTTAATCAAATTATTGAAAATATTAACACAATTAAAGGAAATAAAATAGGGAAGATATTACAGGAAATCTTAGATGTTGCATTTGAAAACGAAGGTATTTCTTTAAAAATATTAGACTTGAAGTTGTTAGTAAGCAAATTAAAATCCATCGATGCTCCTTTACAGGATGATCTTAAAGCATCCGTAATTGAGAATATAAAAGTCTTAAACGAACAACTTTCAAATTTGAAGCTATCTCAAATACCAGAATTTAGGACTATTTCCAAAGATATAGAGATTCAACCTGAGGTTTTAGCATCAGAGAGGATAATTAAAGAGAAACCAACAATTAACGAAGAGCAAATGAATGGTATATTCGACATTTTTTTAGAAAAAGCTAACGATCTGAATGGTACAGAATTAAGCAAACAAATCGAAAATATAATCGATTTTAGTTTAAAGTTTCAAGGATTTTCAAAAATAGTAGAATGGAAAAATGAACTAAAATCTAATAATTCAATTCTAGAACCCCCTTTTCTTGAAAAAATAAGAGGCGATATAAACAATTGGAGGAACAGTATTTTAATGCCGAAAACACCCACATTACCTATAGAACCCTCACAAACGGCAGAAAATGTGGTAAAACCGTTTCTTCAAAGGCCAAAAGTCTTACCTCTTCCTAAAAAACCTTCGATTGATGAAAAATATCTCAAATCCAGTTTGTTAACGCAATCCGATCAAAAGGTGGAAACTACAGGAGCTATTTCATCTCAAGTCATAGGAGAAAAAAATATTACTAATGAATTTCATAACATATCTCTAAAATTAGATATTCTTAGTTGTAAAGATATTAGCAAGCAATTGCAGGATGTTGTAGATGTAATTCTCGAGACAAAAGGGTATTCAATGGCTCTAAAAGAGATTAGACAGTGGATTAGTAAATTAAGATCAATTAGAGGTCCGTTAGAAGAGGATTTAAAAATCTCGTTCTTAGAAGAGTTAGAAAAGTGGAAAATAAAATTTAACGAATAGTCATATATGTTCTATGTCCCTTTATTTTTTTTTCGAATGTGGGCTTTTACCTTTACTAATTTTATCTTTAATAATTTTATCTTTAATCTAATACTCGTTTTTTATTAGATTTTCAACTTGAAATAAAGGCAAAATAAAAGGTCCTGGGCGCTCTAGTTTTAAAGAAGTTAACGCTGCAGCAAATCTTAAAGATTCATTTGGATTTTTAGTAATTCTTGACCCAACATAGCTTATAAATGAAGTATCACCCCTTCCAGTTCTCCCTCCAGTCGATTTATTTTTCCATGGAAAGAAATAATCATTATTTTTTAGAAAAACGGAGATTCCTTTCTCATGAGTAATTAATACTTCATTAGGACCTAATTTAAGAATTTCTTTTGCAGAATCAACGATTTTCTCTTTATTAGTAAGAACTTTAGCTTCAACACGATCCGCTTTTAAGATTTTTACTTTCGACAAAATTTTTTCTTTATTATCTTGAGATAAATTACTGAAAATGATCTCATCTTTATCTTTGTTTCTTACTCTTACAAATCCCTGAATATCCAAACAGACTTTTCCTGGATATCTTTTATATAAATATTCTAACAAAGGGATATCAATTTCTCCAGCAGTAATTGGGCTTATGATGAAAAATTTTGTATTAATATCTGGAATTTCTTCTTTTTTAAATAAACCAGCAAATCCTAAAGGCTTACATATACGAGTTTCCATATTCTCTGAATTATAAATATTTTTTAATCCAGAAGTCTCTTCTGATGGGTACGCAAAATATTTTACCCCGTGCTTTTCAAATTCGTCTAATAACGAGAAATCTTCTTTTTTCAAGCGAGTAATAACAGTAATTTTAAGGCCCATATGACTTCCGGCGATACCTCCATAATATACCGCACCTCCAGTTGCAATTCTGCTTTTTCCATCAATTTCAATTATATCTTGAGCAATGTGACCGAGAATAACTATGTCTGCTGTTAAGGCGTTGTTTTGCATAATGATAAAAAGTAAAGAAATTCTCTACAATTCTTTTTTTTAAATATAATATAAAAAGAACTTATTCAATTAATACATTTCTCTATTACAAATGAGTCTTGCTGTCTAAGCTATTGATTATTGCAGTAACAAACGCATCAACAAATTTTCGAGTTAATTCAAGGTTTTCCCTTACATATCTTGCTACTTCAAGTTGAAAAGCGTTCACATTCCTTCTCTCGTAAAATTTATAAGTAATATATCCTCCGGAGTAAGCCAAATTAAAATCATTCATTCCTAATCCATCATCTATTGAAAATTTATTTGATAGCTCTTCAACGATTTCTGAAAATCCCCAATATTCCATCATTTTTGGCAGTTTAGAATCTCTTGGTATCTTTAATGTATTCCCAAATAAATTTCCGAGAATTATATCTGGATATTCCTCGCTTGGCTTTGTAAATCCATGTAAATCAATAAATAAGCATTTGTTAAATTTGTTTATGCATTCCTGGTAAAATTCATTTATTTGGCTGTGATAATTATAATGGATCTTTCTTGCTTCAATAGAAGAACGATTAAAAGCAGAAACAGCTTTTGGCGGTCTATTAAAATCTATTTTGCTCCGATGGATTTTGCTTAAAATGTAATATACTTTAATTTTTTTAGCATTTTCTTTTAAAGTTTTAATTATTTGTTTTGTAATCAGATACTTGTTTTTATCGGCTATTTGCATTCCTTTATGTTTGTCAGGTATGTTTATAGGTTTCAAAAAACCTCCATGTGGACATGACAAAATAATTGGAACAGTTCCGCGACCAACTTCAAGATATTTTTGAAAATTCAATGTATTTTCTATATATTCTTGTATACATGCAAAAAAATGAGAAATAAAAATTTAAGATTTAACTTTTCTAAGATTGTAAGGAATTTATGTAATTAATAAAAATCTGTTGAGACGCTTCTGGTAAATCTTCGATATTTTTTTGAATTTTTTCTATGAATTCATCAAGTGTTTTAGCATCTCTGAGCATATAATTATCAATGTCCTTAAATAAATTTACGATTTTTTCATAGACCTTAACAATATTATCGAGATCTTTACTTATTGGTATTTTCCACTCCTGATCTGGCATGTCTTTGTATTTTTCCTTATCTTTTTTTTTGTCTTTATCCTTTTTTTCTTTCTTTTCCTTATCCTTATCCTTTTTTTCTTTCTTTTCCTTTTCCTTATCCTTTTCCTTATCCTTTTTATCTTTCTTATCTTCTTTTCCCATAATTAATCAAATCTGTTAGTTTCAATATTAGATCAAATAAAAAATTGAAGATATTTATATCTTTAGTTCTTAGAAAATTTAATAGTTTTTTTGATATTTATTCATAAAAAGGGAATCGTAATCTTTTTTAATGGTAATAATTTTTCTTAAACAAATTAGTACAATTTTCGGATATTATATTTTGAAGGTATAAGACCGTGATAAGCGACTTAATCAGCCTACTAAAGAAAAAAGGTTTCAAAGATACCTATTTAGTTTTGACCAAATTCAAAAACTACAAAACTGACAAGCATACATTTTACAACGAACTTAATAAGTTTTCTTATTACAACTCGTTTTTTCGAGTTAAAGAGGATTTAGTTAACAAGGGGCTCATTGAAATCGAACAAGAGAATAAGAAGAAGCATATTAAACTAACTAAAAAAGGCTTAGATGTTTACAACAAATTGGTCGAAATAAACGAATTAATAAACAGTAAAAAATAATCTCTTTTTCTTTAATTTATTTTCCAATGAAAATGTAATTTACATTCTTTTATTATTTATGATTAAGATTTTATTTTATTCTAAGTGATAATTGCATAATGATACTGAAAAAACTTATTGTCGGACCACTAGGAACAAACTGCTATATTTTTGGTTCTAATAAAGAAGTAGTTATAATTGATCCTGGAGGAGACCCCGACGAAATTATAGAAGAAATAGAAAAAACGGGGGCAAATCCTATAGCTGTTTTATTAACTCATGGACATTTTGACCATACAATGAAATTAGGAAAAATCAAGAGACATTATAAAATTCCATTAATGTTTAATAAAAAAGACTACGATTCGGGAATATTCAGGAGAGAGGCAGATAGATGGTTAAAAGAGGGAGACACAATAAAAGTAGATAATATTATATTACATGTTTTAGAGACACCAGGGCATTCTCCAGGAGGATTATGTTTCTATTCGAAAGATGTAAATGAGATAAATGATCAAAAAATTGATGGTGTTGTATTTACGGGAGATTTAATATTTCGTAGAAGCATTGGTAGATCTGATATTGGAGGTGGTGATGCAAAAATTCTATTTTCCAGTATTAGAAATAAAATCATGTACAATCCTGAACTTACTGATAATTTTAAATTATTTCCAGGGCATATGAGTGTTACTACAATTGGAGAGGAAAGAAAATTTAATATGTTCAAATCCTATTTTTTATAATAAAAATTTAATTCTATTTTTTTTTACCTGAAAAAGAAATCCACTCCTTTTAAGGAGTAGTTAAAAAGGAGAAACCACTAAATCGTGACGCTCTAAACCTTATATATCCCTAAAGTATTATATCGTAGTATGGACCTAACGCAAAAAATCCGTGTTTTTCCCACAAATAAACAAGAAGAAGTGTTGTGGGAGTTGTCGGAAAAATGTCGTCTCATTTACAATTTTGCGTTAGCAGAACGGATCGAAAACTGGAAAAAAAATAAAGATAAACCGAAAGAGGAACGAACATACATTAATTACACCGACCAGCAGAACCAATTGTCAAATATCAAAGAAAAATACCCCGAATATAAGTGGATGTATTCTAAAGTGCTTCAAATGACCTTAAAGAAGCTTGATTCTGACTATAAATCGTTTTTAGCTCTATGGAACAACGGAGACAAAAGAGCAAGACCGCCACGATTCAAGAGTAAAAGGTATTTCACCCTTTATGCTACAATCAATCGGGATTTCGAATAACCGATTCTACAATTACTTTTTCTCACAAACATCCCTCTAAAGAAAAGTTGTCTTTTAAAATTCCGAAAAAGCTAATCCCAAAAGAGAAGATCAAGCAAGTAGAGATCTTCTTGGATTCGCTAAAGCGTTGGTTCGTTTCTATTACTTACGAGATTGAGACACCAGATTATAACGATAACGGACTATTTCAAGCGTTCGATTTAGGAGTGTCGCAAACAGCGGGAGTAAATCTTTACGGAAAGTCCGTTCAATTCAAGCATAAACGAGCGGACCTTTATTGGAAAAAAAAGCTCGAAGAAGTGCAATCGAAACGAGACCATTATAAGAAGAATAGCCGGAGGTGGCGATGGTACAACGCAAAACTAAAGAAAATGAAGCGAAAGTGTGCGAACCAACTAAGAGATTTCCAGCATTAGTTATCAAAACAAATCGTGGAGAACACGAAAGCGAACACGATCATTGCCGGAAAGCTGAATATAAAGGAAATGGCTAAAAAGAAAAAGGGAACGGGAAACGCTAAAAAGACTAAAATGAACAAGACGCTTAACCACTCCGTTCAAAATACGGGTTTCATGTCTCGATTTGCCGAATTCTTGACCTATAAAGCCGAAAAGTTAGGTAAGAGAGTAATAAGAATTGGCGAAGTTAAGACGACAAAAGCCTGTTGCAAGTGCGGGAAGCTCGAAAAAAGAAAGATCTACGAAAGGGTTATTACATGCGAATGCGGAAATCAGATTGACCGAGATCTGAACTCGGCAATTAACATCATGGTCAAATTCCTGAAAAAGAAGGAAAATCGGGAATACGATTTCCTATCGCACAAATCCTCTGTGAACGAGGAACTATTCCTTCAAATGTGGAATGGTTTTCTACGACACACAACCAACCCTACCGAAAAAGTGGGTGCTGATTCGTAGGAAGTTACTGCCTACAGGCAGTAGTAGTTCACCTAAAATGAACTTATAAATAAGTCTTGACATTTATAACGTGACTATTTTTAAATCATTAAAAGGAGATGAGTATTTTTTTAAATACTTAATCTATTATTATAATATCATATTAAACTAGTAGATTTTTTTTCAAAGAGATAAATATATCGTTATTGTATAAAAAGGTGAATTTAATACGATTAATGTAGGGGAAGTGAAGGCCATAATCAGGCGCTTCGAAGAAAAGGAAGGCGTTAGGGGAGTAATTATTTGTGATACTTCAGGATTGCCGATTAAATCTAACCTCCCAACGGAGCAAACTGAGGAAGTTTCTGCTTATATTACAGCTCTAATTGGTAAATCAAAACAAGTGGTTGATGCTTTACAGGAAGGGACTCTGAGATTTATAAGGTTAGAAACCGGGAAAGGCGAAGTCATGGTGGCCTTAGAGGAGAATTTAATTCTGATTATCTTAAAGTAAATATGAAATTTTTTTCCTTCTTTTTTTAAATATATTTTATTCTTGGTAAAAAGTTAAATTTATTTTTAGATGATTGTATTATATATTCAGATAAATTATCATACAATTCTATAATTATTAATTTTAAGTGAAGTTTAATAATGAGCAAAGATGTAATTGAACCAAAACTAGCTAAATTAATGGATGCTGTCCCAGAATGCGAAGGATTAATCGCTGCCGATAATGAGGGAAAGGTAATCGTAGGTCAAACGATTACAGATATGGATCATAGTAAAATAGCTAAAGCATGTGTTTCAATCATAAAAGAATCAAATGCTTTAGGTGAGAATATCGGTAAGGGTGATTTAAAAAACACTACCATTGAATTAGACGATGGTTTTGCTGTTTTAGTAGGAACAGAAAATATAGTTTTAATTGCTTTAGCAGGAACCGATGGTAAGGCGTCTTTAGGCCTTCTTAAACGCAATTTAATATCTATAATTTCTAGTCTTTAATTATCTTTATTTTAACTTTTTTTTGAAAAAATAAGTTTTTGAAGATATAAAAAAAATTACCGTCTATTTGGAATTACCGTCTTTTTTTGAGTTGGCGAACTACTTTTCGTTGTTTCCTCTTTTTCTGTTCTACCATTTTTCTCGTAGAGATTCTTTGGGGAGTAGGTTTTTTAACTTTTTTAACCGGTTTTTTCACTTCTTTTGGTGGTTTAGTCTTCTTCTTACTTGGTTTTTTAGCCTTTTTCAACTCTTGCTTTAGACGTTCTTGTTCTATGAGAGTATCTAAATCTGTTGTTTTTGCTTTTTCAATTTCTTTAAGCTTGGCTTTTTTAGCCTTTATCTTTTTTGGTTTAACCTTCTTAGGTTTAACCTTCTTAGGTTTAACTTTTTTGAGTTCAGGTTTTTCAAGCTCTGTTATTTCTGGTTCGACCTTCTTTGGCGTAATTTTCTTTGGTTCGACCTTCTTTGGCGCAATTTTCTTTGGTTCGACCTTCTTTGGTTCGACCTTCTTTGGCGCAACTACTTTTGGCTCTACTACTTTTGGCTCTACCTTTTTGGCCTCAACTTTTTCAGGTTCTATTTCAGTCACTTTCACATATCTTCCTTTTCTCGGACGTCTTTTAACAGGCTCTTTCAGAGGTATTTCAATTTTCTTTTTGACTTTTTTGGCGTAGAATACTGCCATGACAAAAGCCAAGGCGAGTAATGCGAGAATAATTATACTGAAATATTCGATTATATAATAAAATATAGGTTTATCAATAACATCTACGGTAAATGATTCATCATCTGATACTTCTTCATTGGAAATAATATTTTCTGATTCTATTATTACTGTTATATCAATTGTATTCGATTTTGTATTTCCAACATCTATCACTATTGTAATATCAGTTTCTTCTCCTGGAACAAGCTTTTCAGAAATGATTTTATTTTCTCCCTCAATTTCATAATCTAAATCACCTTCAATTTCTACTATTATATCTGTTATTTCTAGATTAGAAGTCCCTGTATTTTCTAATTTTACCTTTAAAACTGCTTTAGTATTCCTATAAATTACATTGAGTTCTTCTTTAAAGGTTATAGTTATATCATTATCATCTATTTCTATAGGGATATCAAAAGTTTCATCAGTGCTTAAAATTCTACTATCCCCTGACCATGTTAATTTAAATGCTAAGACATCGTCAACTTCAATATCTTGAGTGTCAATTTCAAATGTAGTTGAACCATTTATATCGGTTGTTCTGGAAGTTATTTTTTCCCAAGAACCATCATATTCGTAATAACAAGAAACTTCTTTATCTGGTAAATTTTCACCGAATTCAGTAGATAAAACGGAGCTAATTTCAAAAATTTTACCGTTAATTGGGTTTTCAGGATTTATTTCAATGTTGGCAAACTCACTATCAAGTTCTAAACTTTCTGAGAAGTTAACTTGATTATATATGCTTACATAATTTTCATCATATATGTTTACTATTAGAACAGTTTTATTAGGTTGGTATATACATTCATCTCTCTCAAAACCTAAATTTATATATTTACTTGTTGTTAGATCATTTTTCAATGCAATAATATATCCTTCAAATTGATCGTCTGTTTGATTAATTAGTAAAGAATATTCACTACTAGAGTAAGTTCCTACATTATTACCTTCGATATATACGGTGACAATAGTTTTTGCACCTCCTTTTCTAACAGGGGCGTTTACTCCTTTCCAAATGCCGTCACTTCCGAGCGTTGGGATTGTTAAATTAACGCTAAATTCTTGAGTATCTTCTAGACCAGGATCGCCTTCTGGTTTTAATGTTTTTCTTTGAGAAGTACTTTCAGCAATTATCCATTCCTCATTAGCAAGGGAAACTAATTTAACAGAGATATTAACGTTTAGCTCGATAAAAGGATGGTTATTTTGGATTGTTGTTCTAAAATTTACAGTTTCATCAGGATTTAAAATACTTTCGTTTTGCATAAATCTATTTAAATATACTTCAAGATTATTACCATTTAATTCGTAAGAGAATGTTCCTTGTTGCTCTGTAATAGATTGATTAATAGGATAAAAATTAGGTTCAACGTTTTTTGTAGTTTCGTTGACTGAAGCGACTAACAAAGTATAACTAGCGAAAACTTTATTTTTAATTGTTCCTAATAGTATATTTGGCGGTTCTCCCCTTTCTTTTAAGGTTGGATAATATTCGAAGTCGTTAAGTTCAATTTTATACGCATCAATATAGATAATCATTTTTCTACAGCCAATTATAGAACCATTAGTCCAAAAATACCCTAAATAATATTCTCCAAGTATAGGTATATCATTTGTTAAATCTAAAATTGTTTGATTATCAAAATCGTAGGATAATACTGTATTATCATCAGAAGGTACCCCCTTTGTCGAATTTAATCTTTTATCGGGAAATTTTGTCTTATTAGGGAAGAATAAGGATATATTCGCACATACACCTGGGCCATTTTTTGGAGCTAAGTTATTATGATCTTGGATATCAACACTTACAGAAATATTATCTCTATACATAAATCCTTGAGTTTCCCATAATATTTCGTTATATTTTATATAACTGTGCGTATTTCCTGCCCTAATGGCGTTTTGACATGTTAAATTAAGGGAATATGTTCCATTATATTTATCTGGTTGAGTTACATTAATAATAGTTGTCGAGACTATCGTTTTGTTATAACCTTCCTTGTCAGAAACGGGTAATACACCTGTAGTCTGGCTAAGAATTTGTGTACCATCTGGAGCAGTTAGATTATGAGCAGTATAATAATTCGGAAAGATGTACCAGAATTCTGTAAAATTCCAATTATAGTAAATGAAACGGGTTAAGTTTAGAGTATAATTTAAGGTCCATTCAGGTATACCATCGTAGGCAGCTCTATAAGATGATGTAGCGTTCTCAAGCCTAAACGCTTCTATGTAAAATTTTACATTAAACGTGAAGATTTTGATTATATTCTTGTCCCATGTAAGACTAACATTAAATTTGTTAAGCGTAGCAGCAATATAGTTCGTAAAATCATTTGTCCAACGTCCCTTACCCCATTTTAATTCTGGCTCGTTAGGTTGGTGAGCTTCAGCGTCAGTAAAATCCCTAATTTCTTCACCTTGAATTTTTAATGTACAATTAAAATCTGAGGGCATGAAACCCCTAGTAACATTTAATTTAAAAAGACTTGCGTCTAATTGCTCAGAATTAACTTCATCTATTGTGGCTTCTGCATTTACCCAAGTTTTACCATTGTCAGCAGTAGTTTTTAATTGATGGTCTACTTCATTATTATCTCCAAAATCTATAAATGGAAGCGTTACCAAACTATAAACAACAATATCAGAGCGATTAGATTTAACTACGATAAAATAATTGTATAGACTTAAATTCGCAGTGTTACTAATATCAAACTTGAAATAATGAAGTTCATCATTCTCATAGGAATTTAGAATTATTGTATCTATTGGTTGACTCAAATTTGGTTTTAGACTATTGGCGCGCAAATTAATGTAGGTCGCATCTCTTTCTATTGTCGTATTTGCTTGATAGAGAGTTATATTTAACTCCGTATTTACTGCTTCTGTAAGATTTAATGTTCTTATCCACGCATAAAATCCGTTTATAGTAGAGCTCTCATCTCTTAGATCAAATTCCAGCGCTACGTAACTTTCATTTGTTATCGGTAATTCAAATACCATCAACGAATGGAGGTCGAAACTGTATAAGGTTGCGTTAAATTTTTCGTTACTTCTAAAAACAAAGTTTACAGGACAACAATCCGTTGCGTTAATATATTTTAAGTTCTCGTTAATTATTACTTCATCTGTTTCATTTTTAACGCCACTATCGCTTTTTATGTCGATTGTATTTGTAACATTTTTCCACGTACCATTATCCTTCATATAAATGGTTAAATTACCATCTTTATTGAGATTATAAGTGAAATTTAGCATTAATCCCAAAATTTTTTCTCTATCAAAATAGGTTTTACCAAGAATACCGTGATCTGTAGGAGGTACGACTGAAAAATTAGCACATATAGTAAAATTAAGTAGACCAGCGGCTGTGGAAGTCAAGTTCCAACAACTTTCTTCAATATCGTCAACTAATTCATTATATCCATAATCAGGATCATTATCAGAACCATCATTTATTGTTAAACCGGAATACTCCTCCGTAGCATTAAATCTAAATTTTCCCGGGTGATTATAACCAACATAAGGATATAGGGCATCATCACCTTCTACAATATATTCAGTCGTGAAATTACTTTGAAATGTAAAATTCAAATCTCCATAACTCAAAAACATATTACTATCTGGTGAGGTAATCTCGAAATATTCTTCGTTATTTAGATTTGATTCCGATTTATTTGCCATAAAAAGTCTTACATCCTGATCGACTCCTAAACCAGTAATATAATCTGTTAAATTAAGATCTGAACTAAAAGGTGAATTTTCATTCTCTTTATTATTAGGAGGATCATTTATATCTTCATTTTTTATAGGTTGTAAATTATTTGATGTTGGAATAGAAGATATAACGAAAATAAGTATGAATAAACTAGCAAGTAAAACAATTTTTATATCCTTTTTTCGTTGCTTCAATAGAACAACCGCCATATTCCAAACTTATTTATTTATAAAATAATAATTCATTCTTAAGTTTTATTTAAGTTTAAGTTTTATATAAACCGAATAAAAGACATTTTTAAAAAGTTTATATAGTCAAAAAAATCAATAACATTTATACCAAATATTATCAAATAATATTATTTTTGTATTTATGTCGAAAATACTACTGTAAATTAGAAACTCTCTACACTATAGACGCTTAAATACTTTAACTCAATATTAATATATTGAGGGGTTCCCTCAATAGTAGAAAAGTTTTCTCGTATCGAGAATGGGAGAGTATAACTGAAAGCCCGTCCAGCGCAGTTCTGGATGACGACCTTTCGGAGTAGAAAAGCATTCCCAAATTCCGCAACGGATGATGGGATAGAGGCGTTCGGACTAATGCCACAAATAATTCAACAAAATATCGTTGATAATATTATTTGAAATAATTTGAATAGCATTTTATTCATTTTAATAGTCTAAGTCTTTTAAATAAAATCTACAAAAGATGTAATATAGAGGATATTAGGATGAGCGAAGAATTGATCATAAAAGAAATAGAAGATAACAAAGAGGAATATATTGAGTTTTTGAGAGAATTAATTAAAACAGAATCGTATAATCCTCCTGGAAACGAAAAAAATGTAGCTTTAAAAATTGAGCAATATTTGAAAGATGTTGACGTTAAATGTGAAATTTTCTCTTTTGGAGATAATCGGGCTAATTTAATCGCTTATCTAAACGATAATTTTAAGGGGAAAAACCTTCTATATAATGGACATATGGATGTTGTACCCCCTGGCTCTGAAACTGATTGGAAAAATCCCCCTCTCTCCGCGACTGTAAAAAGAAACAAATTTGTTTATGGAAGAGGATCATCAGATATGAAAGGAGGTCTAGCGGCAATGACTATAGCTTTAAAAATTTTAAATAAATTAAATATAAAATTGTCTGGAAATTTAATTTTAAACGCGGTAGCTGACGAGGAAACTGGGGGCAAGTTAGGTACGGGATGGTTATTAGAAAATAGAATGAAATCAATTAAATGTGATTTTTCAATTGTTGGTGAATTAACAAACTTTAAACCTCTATCTCAGGCAATACTTTTAGGAGAAAAAGGACGCATTCAATTAAAAATAGTTGCAAATGGAATCTCTGGTCACGCTTCAGTTCCTTTCATGGGTAAGAATGCCATAAATATGATGAGTGATATTATACAATCTTTAGATAATCTTTATGAACGCATCCCGAAAATTAACCCTCCAATACCTTTAAATAAATTAAAAAAACTCGTAAGCGATTCTTTTCCAAACGAAGAAGCTTTTGAAAGAGTTTATCGCGAACAACCAAAGTTATCTAATACTTTAATAGCTCTTACCCAATTTACTCATAGCGTAACAATGATAAATGCTGGTATAAAAGAAAATGTTATTCCTGATAGATGTGAAGCAAAAGTTGATTTTAGGGTAATACCTGGGCAACCTCCTGAAATAATAATCTCAGAAGTGAAAAAATTAATTAAAGAATTAGGATACCAAATAAAAGACGATCCGATTGGAGCGCCAAGAGAAATATTTGTTTATTTAGAAGTCGAAGGATTTTCTGAAGCATCATATTGGGAAAATTGGGAAACATCTCAAGAATTAAGAGAATTTTTTGATGTAGTAGAAAAGAGCTATAAAAAGAAACCTTTTTATTTTCTAATGCCGGGTAGCGCTGATGCCAAATTTCTACGCAACAGCGGTTATTGTCCACAAACAATAATCTTTGGACCAGGAGTCCTCTCAACCGCACATAGTGTTGATGAATACATAGAAATTCAGGACTTTCTTAACGCTATAAAGGTTTACGCTCTTTTTGCTTATAGATTCTTAAAATAAACTATTTTCAATGAAAAGAAAAGAAAAATTTTTCATTGTTTATTAAAATTATTTTCTAATTTGACTTTAAAAGATTATTAAAAGAAGTTTTGATTTATAAAAACAAAATCTAAATATCAAAATAAAAATAATATTAGTAGTTTATTATTATTGTTTTATTTAATTTTTAAGAAAGTATTACAAAAAAAAATTGACAGACTTTAAAATAGAGGATACCATCGTGATTCTTGATGTTTCTCGCTCTATGTTAAGAAGTCTTCCTAATTTTAAACCAAACCGTATTTTTATCGCACTGAAAGTTGCTAAAAATTTCATTCAATCTAAGCTCGCAATTGACTCTAATGACAGAATTTCTGTAATAACTTTTGGATACGACATAAATAAATTAATTCCTTTCTCACACGACGAAGAGAAATTAATTAATTCGTTTAAAAGCTTTCAAATTTCTGGGAAAGGGCAAATACATAAAGCAATAGCATTCTCGTTGCAAACTATCATTAAGGAAATGCGAAAATTTGGTGGAAAGATTCAGAGAATTTTTATAATAAATGATAATAAACTCAAGAGTGATCCTAACAAATTACTAAAGTTAATTAAAATTGCCAAAGGATTAAATGTATACATTGACACTTGTCAATTTGGGAAAACACAAAACAATCAAAGCGCTCTGAAAAAGATCGCCCAAATGACAAATGGAGAGTTTGGTTTTTTTAATAACTCTAACGCAATTATTAACGCAGGAAAATCATTTGCCTCAAAGAAAATGACGAAAGAAGCGACTGATTATTTTAGTCCTGATAAACCAGAAGAGACTCCACAAATGATGAGCGATATTGCTCTTCCCTTAAGAAGACCCTCTTTGATGGAACTTCGCTCAATGATGAAAGGAGACAGTAGTGAACTAGAAAAATGTGCAATCTGTCATTCGAAAAAAGCTCCTTTAACCGATGCTGATTTCTATTCTGAAGGTAGATATTGCCCATCATGTGACAGAGCAATCCATTTATCATGCGCAGCAATGTGGGCTAAAAAATCAGAATCTAAAGAAGAAGATGTTTTTAGGTGTCCCTTCTGCTTTTTTCTTTTAACGGTTCCTAAATCGGCAGAAAGATTAATTCAAGACAAAAAAGACTCAAAAGGGGTAAAAATATTAGAGGATCTTAAAGAAACAAGAATGATCGAGATTTCTTATAAATTTATTGATCAAATTGACGCGTCTTGCACCTATTGTTACAACATATTTACGGGTGATTATAAAGTTTTTAAATGTGAGAAATGCGAGTCGTATTATCACGAACATTGCCTTCAAAAAATGTATAAGGAAGTAAGTGCTTGTAGATTTTGTGGTTCTGAAATTAAGTTTTAGTTCTTAAAATATTTTGGTGTTAAAATGTCAATTTAGTAAAATCAAAAAACCTTGTTTCATTTAAAATATTTAAGAAGACCAATCTTTTTATATTTAAATAACAATTTAGAGAGGTTGTTCAAACTGGCAAAGGCTAATAAAAAAAAATGGGTCATAACTTCTGCTTGGCCATATGTTAACGCTGTTCCTCACCTAGGAAACATGATCGGAAGTGTTTTATCTGCAGATGTATTTGCAAGATATCTAAGATCAAAAGGTGATGAAGTTGTGTTTGTCTCTGGCTCAGATTCCCATGGAACTCCAGTTGCGGTAACTGCAAAAAAACAAAATGTTCCAGCTAAAGACTTGGCTATGAAAAATCACGCAATAATCAAAAAATTATTCGAACGATGGAATATTTCCTACGATAATTATACAATTACTCATAATCCCACTCATACTAAATTTACTCAGGATTTTTATTTAGATATTCAGAAAAATGGTTATATTTTTGAAAAAGAAATTGAATCATTATATTGTGAGAATGATAATTTATATCTTCCAGACAGATTTGTAGAGGGAATTTGTCCTCACTGTGGATACGAAAATGCTAGAGGAGATCAATGCGATAAATGTCAAAAGCTACTAATCCCTCTTGAATTAAAGCAACCTAGATGTGCCATATGCGATGCTCCTCCGAAAGTAAAAAAAACAAAGCATTGGTATATGGATTTTCCAAAACTACAAAATAGTTTAGATGAATTAATAAAACAAAACAAGATAATCCCTCAGAATGCGCGTCAAATGTGTTTGAATAGTATTACAGAAGGACTACCATCACGAGCAATCACAAGAGATTTAGAATGGGGTATTCCAGCAAAATTTAAAGGTGCAGAAGATAAAACTATATATGTATGGTTTGAAGCAGTTCTAGGCTATGTATCTGCTGTAAAAGAATGGGCCGAAAAAATCATAAAACAACCGAAAAAATTTGATTATTATTGGAAGGACCAAAACACTAAAACTGTTTATTTTATTGGAAAAGACAATATTCTCTTTCATTTAATTGTCTTTCCGGGATTACTAATGGCATACAATTATGATAAAAAAGAAAAAGAAAAATTTGTATTGCCTTATAATGTCTCATCTACAGAATTTTTAATGTACGAGAACGAGAAATTTTCTAAATCTAGGGGAGTAGGAATATGGATTAATGAAGCGTTAGAATTAGCACATTTAGACTATTGGCGGTTCAATTTAATTTATAATAGGCCCGAAAAGAGCGACACATCGTTTTTATGGTCAGAATTTGATAATAATGTTAAAACCTTAAACGATGTAATCGGTAATTTCATACATCGAACGCTGACTTTCATAAACAAGCAATTTAATGGGATAATTCCCGAAAGAGTTGAATTAGATGCTAGAGACAAAAAATTTATTGGAAACATTAATACAATAGGTAAAAAAATAGGAGATTTATTAGAAAAGTTTGAATTAAGGAGAGCTTTAAGAGAAATAGTCGATTTTGGAAGAGAAGGAAATGTATATATAAATGATAAAGCACCTTGGCATTTAATAAAAGAAGATAAAAATGCAGCAGGGCAAGTATTTAATATATGCGCACAAATGGTTTATGCATTAGCAATTTTGTTTGGTCCTTTTATTCCTGAAACCTCAGAAAAAATATTGGATTATCTAAATATTCAAAAAGGATTAAATGAATTAGGTTGGGATAGCATTAATGAAAATTCAATTCCTTCTGGACAAAAAATTAAAAAACCTAAACCTCTCTTTCAAAAGTTAGATATTAAAGAAATTCAAGAAAAACTTGAAAAAATAAGAAAAAATAAAGAAAAAAAAGGTGAAGAAGAATTGATTAGTTATGATGACTTTAAGAAATTAGTAGATATACGCGTCGGTATAATTGAGAATGTTGAAAAAATTCCAAAAACCAAAAATTTATTAAAATTATCCATCGATCTGGGAACTGAAAAGAGAACTTTAGTCGCCGGCTTAGCAAAGTACTATAGTATAAAAGATTTAATAGGGAAAAAAATTGTAGTTTTAGCAAATTTAGAACCCCGAAAGCTACGAGGAGTTTTAAGCCAAGGCATGTTGTTGGCTGCTGATGATGGAGAAACGGTCTCCATTTTGATACCTGATAAGGATATTCCTCCTGGAGCAAAAATAAAATAAGTTAAACCTTTAAAGAAAAAATTGGATTCAATCGAGCAATGATCTCTCCTAAACCTAATTGTAGGGTTTTAAAAACAACATTTCTACCTCTATATTCAAACTGAATTTCGTCAACATGTCTTATAATTTTTATTCTATCGGGAGATTTTAATTCACATACAAAATATCTCTGATCTTTATATTCAAGTATTTTTTTCACTTTTCTTATATCTGGTAAATTATAGCCTCCGCCATGAGGTAAAATGTCAGCATTTTTTAATAAATCTAATAACTCCAATTCTTCTCCTCTCTTTATATAATTCATATTTTTCAAAATTATTTCAGAAAAATTCTTTTTTCTCTTAAAAAGATACGCCGCAATGTCAGCTCTAAGGGCAGTAGGAAAAATATTTGAGTTAATTAAATCGCACGACACATCAGTACAATTGCTCCCTAAATACATATTATTATAATCTTTTAAAAATTGATGCGGTTGATTACAAATAATCTTAAAATCATCACCAAATATGTTTTTAGCTATAATTTCTCTTTTGTTTTTTGAGAATTCTAAGGCCTCTTTTGTGAAGCTAAGATATTCAGACGCATTGTTATCCAATAATATATATTGTTTGCCAAATTTTGTAGTTTCCTCGATTGCTTTGTTTTTTAAGGTTTTTGATTTATCTATATAAAGACCTAACCCATATCTATCATCTCTATATTCTTGCGCTGAACCGTGAATCAAAAAAATATAAGGGGATAAGTCTATATCAGAAAGATTTTTCGTTTCAAAACAGTTTATAAAGTGATTATTTCCGGCGAAATCCCAGTTTATCAAAATTTTATTATAATATAAATTTGTTGACTTGATATTATCTATTTTTTTGATTATATTATAAGGATCTGGCAACTCATCTAATCCGCCTACTAACATCCCACAACAATTTACCTTAGGATTTAAAAAAATAATTTTGTCGCTATCATCCCCCCAATTTAATCGCCCTCCATAACCTAACCCAGAATTCCATCTAAATGCATTCCTTGAAATTGTTTCATCAGGTGATGATATAAAAGTTGCCTTTGGTTCAAATCCATATTTTTCTTGAATGAGATGAAACTGAGCAAGCCCAAATCTCATATTTGCTTGACATAATTTAGAAGCACCGTCGTTTAATCCCGTTGTGAAAATATAATTTTCTGCTCTTTTTAACAATTCTTTCTTATTTAAATCAGAAACTTTTTGAGTTATCGTGGTTGAGTCCATTATCAAAAATAATTTTGGATTTGAAATTATAATTATTTAACTTAAAGAATATGAAAATATTATTATATATTATAAAGGATAATTATGAATTAATAATAATTACTAATTGCTGAAAATTCGCAATAATTTTTGAATAATAGAATTCTTTCAATGTCATAGAAATGAGCGCTAAGGATAAATTAGTCTTGTTCGATACCGTTAAAAATATTAAAATTAAAGGAGAATTTAAAGGTTCGATACTCTCGAAATGTAGAGATGAATTCAATTCAATCATTTTCTCAGATAACATTAAAATATCTGAATCCGGAGAAATTTCCATTAAAGAAGGATTAAAAGTTGGTTTTAAAGAAGAAGGTCATAAAAAAGTCGCTTTTTCTACACAAGGCGATTTTATGTGGGCAGATCCTAAAGATTCTGCCTTAGAATATTCGTTATTGATTCCAAATAATATTATGGAATTATACGATGAGGTACAGCTCTCGGACGCTTTTCCCTACACTATAAATATGCTACATACTGCGGGATTATACCTAAAGGAAAATCATTTTTCAATTGATCATCGCGATTTTTTTAAAGGCGAAATTCTTAAAAACCCAGTAAGCGTAATATTTGGTGGAATCCTTATAGCAGACCGAATAGTTATAGATCATCGCGGCGATCCATTTTTTTATAATTGTTTAATTATTGGAAGAGATAAAACGGAGGATCTTAATATTACCTACGAGCCCCTTTTCAATGTTAAAATGGATGATGAGGTTGTTTTATCAATTATTATTCTAGGGATTGAAGATCTAAGAATAGGGACTGCAAAAGTTTAACCAAATTAAATAATAGGGCGTAATAATTTAGTAGTAGAGTAGTCCCCTTACGCCTGAAACTTAAAATTGAATATATAGTATTAGAAAAATTAAATTATTAGGAATAGAAAATTGCTACTATACGAGAATAAAAAAGCCAAACTGCTAAATATTTTAAGAATTGGAATAAATCCGTTTAAAAAATTTGTTGCTACAGGGGAAATTAAAGAGGAAATTGGATTAGTTCCATCAAGACAAGAATTTATGAGTTCTGTTATAAATACTATTAAAAACAAAAATGAAAATTTCATTCTTCCAATAATAGGAGAGGTAGGAACAGGTAAGACACATTTATATTGGGCTTTGAAAAATAGATTATATTACCATAATACATGCTATATTTCCTTGGAAAATGTATATAGAAAGTTTTATTATAACATGTATTCTGAATACATTGAGGAAATGGGACCTGAGGTTTTAAGAAATATTACTAATAAATTATGCATCGAATGGGGGGCATTAGAGAAGAGATTTGGCTTTTTCCATGTGGTAGATATTAAAAAAATAAGGGATACAGCTTTTAAAGATTGGTCTAATAAATTTGAAGATCATATTGCGTTGAGAGATATAATAAATGCGATCACAGCCCATCAATTAGATCCCTATGAAAAAATAGATGCAGAAAGGTGGTTGCTTGGAGAACTTTTCAATTTAAGAGAACTATCTCATCTTGATTTATCATACGATCTAAGACGTAAGAACCACGCTTTTTCAATGCTAAAAATAATTATAGAAAATTCAAAATTAGGAACTGTCCTTTTTATTGATGATTTTGAAAAAATAATCTCATTACTTAAGCCTGAAAAGAAAGAAGAAGAGATTTTTGACTCTAGCTGGCTTTACGGAAATGAAAAAAGTTCTCCAGAGAGTATTGCAGCACAGAAAACTCTAGATAAGATTTTGAAATTGCTAGAGATTAAAGGATTAAAAATTATAATTACTTTAAAGTCTATTGAGGCTTTACAAGAAATAGAAAAAATGGTTAAAGAAAAAAACGAAGAACTTCTATTAACTTTCGTAAAACCATTATTTTTGTCTAATTTTATTGAAAATGATATATACCAGTTCTACAAGAAGATTTTTAAAGATTTTCTAAAAAGCATTGGTTACCTTGAATTTAATGACGAATTTCAAAAATCTTATTTTCCTATAAACGAAAAGATTTTAAAACTCACATACGATTTTTCTAAAGGAAATCCCAGAGAATTCATAAAATATTTAATTAAAATTTTTAACGATATCATCTATTCAGACGAAAATCTAGAAAATATCATATCTCGTTATGAAAATTCAAAATGAAAGAGCTCATTAAAAAATTATTAATTTAAATTACAAATTTCTTAGTAAAATTCTCTGGTAAGCGTCAATTTCGTTTAAAAATAACTCCTTATGCTCACTATCCCATTCTTTGTAATTAAACAGGAGTTCCCTAAAAAACTCTAAATTCACTACTGAATCAAAAAATATTACTAGTAAGGTCCTTATCGCTTTTTTATTTAGGTTTTTGTAATTTTCTAAATTAATTAACAAATCAAATAATTGATTTTCATTTGTAATAAATCTTTTTAAAATAATACTACAATGTTCTATTAGCTCTGAATTTCTTAATTTTAAAATTAGTAAAATATTTTTAAGAATTGAATCTGATATATTCTTTAAATTCAATAAAAATTGGAGGGCACTAATTTTAATATCTATATAATCCTCGTTCACGGCTCTTCCAATTAGTTCAATTACTGGGTTTGGTAATTCTCTTCTTTTCAAAATCTTTTCAAAAGCATTTATTATCTCTTTACGGACCCAACGGTCTGAGCGATAATATTCTTCTATTAAATATTCTACATATTTATCGTTTATTTTTTCTGATTTGCCTATTTCGCCTAATACCCAGACTAAATTTAATTTTATATTTAAAAATGTTTCATGGTTAATTTTTTCTAGAAAATAATCTATAAGATTAAGATACTCCACTTTGGCGTTATTGCCTAATTTTATTAGAAAATCGTTTATTTCTTCAGAATCTAAAGATTCTTTTATTTTTTCAAATTTATCCTTTAAGTTATGATCTACATCTTCATCCATAGTTAAAATAATTTAAATTAGCTTTTTAAAATTTAAGATGATTTTTTAATTTGGTTTTGTTTAAATATTTTTTTATAAAATCCAACGAAACCAATTAGCATAAACAAAAAAAAAAAGCCCTTCTTATATAATTATAAATATAAGAGAAGTGTTAATGGAGATACTTTCTGAGATCCTTAGCTCTGCTCCTAAGAGTCACTTCAGTTATTTTAGCAACATCGGCGACCTCTGCTTGCGTTCTTCGATATAAAGATCCTTTAGCGACTATATAAATTGCGGAAGCCGCTAGACCTCGAGGATCTTTTCCAACATTGTTGAGTCCTTTTTTTAAAGCGCTATTTAGTAAATTTGCAGCTTCTTTTTGAATGGACATAGGGAGCTCTAAATCGTTTCCGAATCGATAAATAAGTTGCTTTGAGGTTATAGGTTTATATTTAAGTCCTAAGGAAGGGAGGACTGATTTAATTAATAGACCAAGGGCGTGATGTACCGCTTTCCTAGGGACGAGCTCACTGTCGCACACTTCATCTAGGAGCCTTGGCAATTCGTGGATTCTTATCGCAGCGTATAAAGATGCCGCAACGAAACCAATTATAGACCTACCCATCGTTAGTTTCTGCTTCGCGCATTCTATGTAAATACGCCAGGCAGTTTCTTTTATGAACTCAGGAATATTTAATTTCGATACAAGTAACCTTAATTTCGGTTTTGCTTCCCATTTATTTCGTTCTAGACTATCAATTAGAGATCGATGAATTTTATCTAGTCTATTAAATAGCGTCTTACCCTTAGCGTCAAGCGTTTGTCCCCTTGAATCTTTACGCTCTTTATCAATAAAAGTACGAGGTCCAATGTCTCTCCATTTTTTCTCCGTGGTTTTCCTTTTATTGACTTCATCAAAAGTGTAAGCTCTCTGTTCGAATCCTACAACATTTCTACCTATAACTGTTCCGCAGTTAATGCAGACGCGATCACCTTCTTTAGGAGTAATATTTGGCTCATCGCAACAAGGATTATTTTCTTGAATATCTCCATTTTTTTTCCGATGAAAATTTTTTCTATTGAGATTATTATTCATAATATATACCACTCATTAAAATGGGATTAAGGATTTTCAAATTCTTTTTTAAATTATTAGATATTTCATCTCATATTTAAATTTATCTACTCGTGGGAGAGCATTCCCCTATTTAATTAATTAAATTCCAATTTATATGATAAAATTGATATTTATAATTTAAAATAGAAAAAAAATTTATTATTAAAGCGTTAATTAATGAAAAATAACTATTCAGAATAGCCAATAGGAATGATATAAAGAGGTTCAAGGTTATCTGGAAGGTCTAATAGATTTTTCACTTTTTTGTCTCGGAAAGCGCCTATTGGCACTGAACCTAAGCCTAAGGCGACAGCCTCTAAGTGAACATTCTGAGCGCAATGTCCGACTTCCATAAACACATATCTTACTCCTCTTTCACCGTAACGATTACATGTTCTCGAAAAGTCTGCGTAAATAATTATATTTAAAGGAGCTTCGTGGATAAAATTTTGATGCAGTGCCGCTATAGCCAAATCTTTATTAAAATCGCCCTCTTTTATTGTTTCAAGCGCGTGTTTTTTTAAATTATAACGAAATAATCCCTTATTTTTAAGTGTTACGAATATCTCTAGAGGATAAGTAGCACCAGCGGACGGGACGGTTCTTTTATGTCCCTTTTTACCTTGAGCAGCCCACAATAATTGAGATATTTTTTCGATTTCAATCTCTTTATCTTTGAAAGTTCTAATACTTTCGCGTGTAAAAATACACTCTTCAAGACTAATATTTCCTTCTAATCTCGGTTTAGGGAGTTGAATATTTGACATTTTTTATTGTATTTCTGTTTATGTTTTAAATGGAATATAAAAATCTGCTTTAAGTAAAAAAAGACCTTAGTTTATAATATTTCTTTTGATTGAAGTTAAGAGATAAATGAAACTTTATAATTTAATGAAAGCAAATCGTATTTATGATGCCGAGTTGAGTTGGTTTCTTACATATAAATGTAATTTAAATTGCAAATATTGTTATAATAACCTTTTAAATCCTATATAAGACATGTAATGAAAATTCGTCCTCAACAATAAATATAGATGTTATTCTAAACCACCTCTGGAATTAATAAAACAAAGTTGCTTCCCTTAGTACGATCTCCTTTGACATTATCTTCGATCCAAATTTCTCCTTTGTAGCTTTCTATTATTTTTTTCACGAGCGATAATCCAAACCCCATTCCGCGTTTGCTTATATCTTTTGTATAAGCTCTTTGAAAAATCGTTTCTTTTCGAACATCTGGTATTCCTATCCCATTATCTATGAATTCAATTTTAAGATATTTGATTTTTTCTTTTTGAGATTTGGAAATTCTAACGAATATTTCTATTGTAGAATTAACATTGTATTTTACGGCATTGTTTAATACATTTTCAAATATGTCGAACAACAGATCGTTTGCTTGAACAAAATGCTTTTCCCTAATGAAATCGATGTGGATATTAATATTTCTAGTTATAAAACTCTTTTTTAAAAATTCTTTTGCTTCATTTAATACTTTACAAACATCCATTATTTTTATGGAGATTTCACCCTCTTCAAGTTGAGAAAGTTTTCTAACGTTTGAAATCAATTTTGCACCCCTAGTAACTTGGTCTTTAATTATATCTAAAAACTCTTTTGAATCCTTCAAATTTTCTGAATTCTTTAGAAAAAGTGAAATAAGCTCCGCAGATGACTTTATATTGTTAAGTATGTTATTTATGTCGTGAGCAAAGAGATCTTTATAAAAATTAGCCTGATTATATGCCTTGCGATATTTCTTCTCAGATTCTTTTAATTTTTGCTCTGCCTTCTTGCGCTCTCTAATATCTCTGAAAATTAAAACCACGCCTATAATGTTTCCCTTATCATCTTTAATTGGAGCACCACTATCGGCAATCGGTATTTCCTTTCCGCTTCTAGTTATTAAAACAGTATGATTCGCCAATCCGATAACAATACCTTCCCGAATTACCCTCAATACGGGATTCTCGACAGATTTACGCGTTTCCGCGTTAATTATATTAAATATATCCTCAAGTGGTTTTCCAATACTCTCTTCTTGCTTCCATCCAGTCAAGGACTCGGCAATTGGATTCAAAAATTGAACGTTCCCTAATCTATCGGTAGCAATTACCGCATCGCCTATACTACTAAGTGTTGTTGATAACCAAGCTTCGTTCTCTTTTAGTTTTTGTTCGGCACGCTTGCGCTCGGTGATGTCCGTGTGGACAGAAACCCAAACTCTACCGTGCTCAGGATGGTCGAAAGTTGAAACATTAGCATAGCACCAAAATGGGGTACCATCCTTTTTGATATTTTTAACTTCCCCATGCCACTCTCCTGTTCTTTCCAAGATTTCCATTATTTCCTTTGCTGTTTCCCTTGGATCTTTATCGGTCGGAGCATTTACGATTGATACATTTTTACCTATCATTTCACCTTGCTTATAGCCAAACATCTTCTCGAATTTGGGATTAGTATAGGTAATTATTCCATCGTTGGTTCTAATAAGATACACTCCCTCAGCCATATTTGTCATGATTTCACTGTGTAAGCGCAATTCCTCCTCTATCTTCTTGCGCTCGGTAAGGTCCACAAACGAAGCGATTATGCCTTCAATACCACGCTTTTCATCCAAAATGGCGTTAGCTTTAACCTGAATATCAAGATGTGTGCCGTCTTTTCTTTTAGCTACAAGATCTCCGGACCAAACCCTCTTTTCCTGTATTGCCTGCAAAGCCTCTTCAGCTTTTCCCTCCTTATACCAGAATTCAACTCCGGATCTACCCAAAATCTCCTTGTCATCATTATATCCCCACATCTTGAGGAAAGAAGGATTAACATATTTTATCTTTCCCATCATATCTGTAATGGCAATACCACTTAGTGAAGATTCAATAGCCCTATCTTTTATTCTCAAATCCTCCTCCGCCTTCTTGTGCGCTGTGATATCTGTTACAATTACTCCAAGACCGGTACCCACTTTGAAAACTCTCACATTTAAGTGTAGATCTCCAAATCTGGGATGAGGAATAAAATCATCCATACTATAAGGCTTGCCTGTCTTTATAACTTCCAAATATTTGTAATATCTATCTGTGTCTTTAAGTGTAGGGTTAAGGTCTAAAACATTTTTCCCTATTATTTCTTTCTCAGTTTTGCCAAATGCTTTCAATCCTGCTTCGTTTACTATAAGATAATTTAATTCTGAGTCCAAAATGGTGAAACTATCTGGTGATGATGCCATAAAATTTTGTAATCTTTCTTCAGATTCTCTTAATTTTTTTTCTAAGCTTTTAAGTTTCGTTAAGCCAATATAAAATGTTATCATTAGATTTAATTCTTTGAATGGCATGCAATAGTGAATGCACTCTATTAAAATCGTACTTCCATCCGCTCTTTTCAATTCTAAATCATGTATGTTTGGAACTATTTCTCCTTTTGAACGCTTTTTATAAAAATTCTTAATTATAGGAAGGCATCGTTTAGAAATCATATTAAAAAGTCCTAATTCTATTATTTCATTTTCGGATTCGTATCCTAACATTTTACAGAATGCGGAGTTGGCATATTTAATATTTTCATTAATACTTATTGTTATGGGTTCTTTTGCCCTATTAAATAAGGATATTAGTTCATTATATATCGAGTCAAGATAATCTTTGTTAAAAACCTCTTTTCGATTGATTAAATTCTCATTAAGATGACTTTGTATACTTTCGTAAATTCTATTTATTAAATTGTCTAAAATCTCTTTTTTCTCAGGTAAATCGTTTAACTCTTTTAAGATGTTTAATGCATTTAGAAGGATTTCTGTTTCTTCTTTATTAATAAATAAATAAAATCTCATTTTCATCAAAATATTTGTTTTTTCTTTTTTAAAAAATTAAACGAAAATATCTTTTAGCAACACCTATAGAACAATCATAATATTACTATAGGAAACTCATAGATATTTAGTCGTTATTATATAAAAAGGTTATTAATAATTTATTTACAAAACTTTTTAATTAAAAGATGAAAATATTTAGATAGCATATTTATAAGATACATATAAGTTAAGAATTTATGACATCTACAAAAAGTAAAACCACAACTATTCAAATCTCGCTTAAAACTAAAGAATATTTAGACCTGTTAAAAGAAGAAGAACAATTATCAAATTACGATGCTGTGATACGAATTATATTATTGAATTATAAATTATTTAAAGAAATTAATTCGAATGAAAAAGAAAATCGAGATTTGAAGATTATTAATAAATGAAAATCTTCAATACCCAACCTTAAACCTATAAAATAAAGAATTCTTAAAATTCACCATCATTCTTTTTTTTTTTATCTGTTAAAAAACTTTAATACGCGTTCGAGCGCACAATTAAATCGAAAGAGGGTGAAAGAGTGGTAAAAAAAATATGTCCAAGTTTTTCTAAATTTTTAATGACTAGTCACTACAGTTTAATTAATTAAATAAATTAAAGTGCTTATCATCATTATAAACCTTGGTTTATAATATTTCTTTTGATTGAAGTTAAGAGATAAATGAAATTTCATAATTTAATGAAAGCAAATCGTATTTATGATGCCGAGTTGAGTTGGTTTCTTACATATAGATGTAATTTAAATTGCAAATATTGTTTTAATAATCTTTTAAAAATAAGCTCAGAAGCGTCTAATATAAATATTTCTGCTTTAATAAAAATCCTCAACGAAACAAACAAAATTTTTAGAATCAATTTAAAAGGGGGAGGGGAGCCGTTTTTAATCCAAAATTTGGTAGAGGCATGTGTAGAAATAACAAAAAGTCATTTTATTTCTTTAACTACTGATTTAATTTCTGATAAAATAAAAGAATTTACGGAAAAAATAGATCCTGACAGAGTTTTTTTCATTACGGCAGCGTTACACATTAAAGAATATGAAAGGCTTAATTTATTGGACAAATTTATATATCACTTTCAGTTATGCAAAAGAAAAGGATTTAAAATCAAAACAATGGTAATCGCATATCCTCCACTTTTGAATGATATTAAAAAATACAAAAAAATTTTTCAAGAAAATGAAATCCAACTGAAATTTTTTCCCTTTATTGGAGAATACAACGGCAAAAATTATCCTTATTCCTACACTGAGAAAGAACTTAATATTTTTGGGTTAGATCTAAAAAGATTTTACCAAAAAGAAAGAATTTGCAACGCAGGATATAATGTTGGTATGGTTAATCCAAATGGATATATAACTTACTGTCAAAAAATCCATAAACCTATAGGTAATATATATAATAAAATCAAATTTAACGATAAGATAATTAGATGCCCTTTTGAGTTTTGTGAATTTTCACGGGATAAATCTCTTTTTAAGAAAGCTATAAAGGAAGACAACCTAAAAATTATGAGTTCTATCTTTATAGAAAAATATGTGTTAAAAGAGTATTTAAGAAAAGTACTAAGAAAATTTTTAACATACGAAAAGCGCGAGAAAATTGTAATCTATTTTAGAAAGCATGGCATTACTCGTTTCAGTTTTTAGCGTACTTTTCTCTGTGAAAATCCTTAAAGAAGGATTAATAATTAGATTAAAATTTTGGATTTTACTAAAACTTACCAAATTTTTATAAATAATTGTAAGGTTGTACTATTTATTATATGCATAATTTAAGGAAAAAAAATCAAGATTATGATGCGTGGTTGGATTGGTATCCCACATATAGATGTCACTTAAATTGTGCTTATTGTTTTGAGAATCCTTTAAAAAAAACAGAAAAAATCTCCGAAATAAATACTTCTGCTTTAATAAAAACGCTCAGTGGTACAAATAAGACTTTTAAAATTAGATTTACGGGAGGAGGAGAACCATTTTTAATTCCCAATATAGTTGAAGCTTGTGAAAAAATCACACAAAGTCACTTTGTTTGTATTGTTTCCAACCTAATTTCTGAAAAAATTCATGAATTCTCTGAAAAAATAGATCCTAAAAGAGTATTATATATTAGCGCCTCGTTACAAATTAAAGAACTTGAAAGACTTAACTTGTTAAACAAATATATTTATAATTTTCAATTATGCAAAAAAAGTGGATTTAATATAAAAGCGACTGTTGTTGCATATCCTCCACTTTTAGATGAAGTGAAAAAATACCGGAAATTTTTTCAAGAAAAAGGAATCCCACTGAAATTTTATCCTTATATCGGAAAAAGCAATGGAAAAATATATCCTAAATCCTACACTGAAAATGAACTCAATAAGTTTGGGTTAGATATAAGAAATAATTACCAAAAAGGAAAACTCTGCAATGTTGGATGTAATGTTGGAGTTGTTAATCCACATGGATATGTTAGCTATTGCTTTAGTCTTAATAAACCTATGGGAAATGTATATAGTAAAATTAAATTTAAAAATAAAATGCTTAGATGTCCTTTTGATTTTTGCACATATCCACTTAATTTTTACGATATTAATCTATTTAAAAAAGCTATAAAGGAAACCAACTTAAAAATCATGAGTTCAATTTATTTGAAAAAATACATTCTAAGAAACTATTTCCTGAATATGAATAAGAAATTTTTAAGATATGAAGAACGCAAAAAAATCGGCTTATTCCTAAGGAAGTATAAGTTTGTTCGTTTTTGATATTAAGATTGTTGGAGATTCATAGATTTGGGTTGAATCTTAATTAAAATAAAATTAATTTGAAAGATAAAATGGACATCCTATTTGGGTTAGGGGTAAGTTATATAACTGATAAGAGAGGGTCAAGACAAGCTAAAAGAATAATTGCAAAAAGTATATTGGATAATATGCGTTCAAAAATTATTTTTGATTTGTTATCAATTTCTAAGATTTCTTTTGCTGCGTCAAGACCATTTTTAATTGGCATGCGATAATCCATTAAAATAATATCAGGATTTTCTGAAAACGATTTAAACTTGTTAATTGCATCCCTTCCATTATAAGCTCCGTCTAAAACTTGAAAACTCGCGTATTCTAACATTTTCCTATATAAGACATGTAAAGAAGGTTCGTCCTCAACAATAAATATAGACTTTATTTTAAATCACCTCTGGAATTAATAAAATAAAGTTGCTTCTTTTAGTACGATCTCCTTTGACTTTATCTTCGATCCAAATTTCTCCTTTGTAACTTTCTATTATTTTTTTCACGAGCGATAATCCAAACCCCATTCCGCGTTTGCTTATATCTTTTGTATAAGCTCTTTGAAAAATCGTTTCTTTTCGACCATCTCGTATTCCTATCCCATTATCTATGAATTCAATTTTAAGATATTTGATTTTTTCTTTTTGAGATTTGGAAATTCTAACGAATATCTCTATTGTAGAATTATTATTGTATTTTACGGCATTATTCAATACATTTTCAAATACTTCGAACAACAGATCATTTGCTTGAACAAAAAGCTTTTTCCTAATGAAATCGACGTGTATGTTAATATTTCTAGTTTTAAAACTCTTTTTTAAAAATTCTTTTGCTTCATTTAATACCTTATAAACATCCATCGATTTTATGGAGACTATACCTTCCTCAAGTTGAGAAAGTTTTCTAACATTTGAAATCAATTGTGCTCCCCTAATAGCTTGGTCTTTAATTATATCTAACATCTCATTTGTATCCTTCAATTCTTCTGGATTATTTAGAAACATTGAAATGAGCTCCGCAGATGACTTTATATTGTTAAGTATGTTATTTATGTCATGAGCAAAGAGGTCTTTATAAAAATTAGCCTGATTATATGCCTCGCGATATTTCTTCTCAGATTCTTTTAATTTTTGTTCTAATTTTTTCTTTTCTGTGATATCTTCTGTATGAACTAGAACTAAATCTGGAGGAACATAACCATATTTCACTGAAAGATATTTCTCTTTTTTTGTGACATTATAAATATATTTTATTTCCCGAGAAAAACTAACTTTTTCGATAGCACAACGATGTAATTCGTCTAAAATTTCTGGTCGATTTTTATATAATTCTGAAGCATTAATTCCTAAAATATCTTTTATCTTAAAATCAGTTATTTTCTCAGCAGCAGCATTATAATTAATTAAAATAAGATCATTACCAACTATTTGCCATGTGTATGTAGGAATTGGAATTCCTTTATAAAGCGATTTAAATCTTTCTTCAGATTCTTTGAGCTTTAGACGCAAGCGTTGCTTCTCCAATGCTTCCTTAGCTCTATGAATCAAATCTTCAATTCTTAGAGGTTTAATGAAGTAATCGTCAGCACCATCTTTTAAAGCACTGATCGCATTTTGAAGGGAAGCGTAACCTGTTATGATAATATATACCCTGTCCGGATACATTTTTTTAAATTCTTTCAAAAGGTCTATCCCATTTATATCGGGAAGCATTATATCAATAAAAGCAATATCAAAAGCCATCTGTTCTGCCTTATTAATAGCCTCGCGACCATTTCCTGCAATGACAACGTCGTAGCCCTTCTCTTGAAATATATCAGAGAGGGTCTCGCATATTAAATCGTCATCGTCTATAATCAAAATCGTGGATTCAATTATTTTAATCACCTAACCAATTGGATTTTCCTCAAATTTTAATTTTTTTCCGCTTTCTTGCGCTTGGTGATGTCTCGTACCATTATATGAATTGCTTTTTCACCTCTTATATCAACCAAATCTGCATTTATCATGCCTATAAATTTTGTACCGTCTTTCCGCTTAAATTTTATTTCATAATCGCGTACCTTTCCGCTCTTTTGCAAAAGTCCAATCAAATTGTTCCGTTCGTTCGGATCAGCGAAAAGTGCGGGGACTCCAACTTCCTTCATTTCTTCAAAACTATATCCCATTAATTTTTGCATTGTATTATTTAATGCAAGCGGTTTACCATCAAGAGTAGCGACGCCAATTCCGATTGGAGCTGTATCAAAAAGAAACCGATATTTCTCTTCGGATTCTCTTATTTTCTGTTCTGCCTTCTTGCGCTCGGTGATGTCTGTGGAAATTAACATAATATTAACAACCTGCTTTTCTTGCTTGATAGGCACAACATGGATCTCATACCAAGCAATATCGCCACTAGGACCAATTGCTTTGGTTATAAGGTTATTCACTCGTCCTGTTTGAAAGACTTGTGCAAAAGTTTTTCTATATTTATTGTAATTCTCGGGCATTGTAAAGTCATATAAACTCCTCCCAATCACTTCTTCCATTGCAAATTCCGGAAAGGTTCGATTTACAAACTGTATTGTGGCGTCACGACCCACGATTGTAATGAAATCGGGAGAGTTCTCTAAAAATAAACGCATTTTTCCCTCACTCTCACGCAATTTCATCTCTGCTTTCTTGTGCTCGGAGAAGTCTCGCATAGTAGTAAGTAAAACTTTCTCACCCCTTAATTCAATTATATCTATATTAAATAAGGCTATATATTCAGTTCCAACTTTCCTTTTCAATTTAACCTCGTAGTCGCGCACCTTACCCGATTCTTCCAAGATTTTAAGCAATCTTCCACGATCACTTGGATCAACATAAATAGCCTCAAGTCCGATTTCATTTAATTCTTCTAAAGTAAAGCCTGTTAATTCTCGTATTGCCTTATTCATAGCAAGCGCATTACCTTTAACGTTAGAAATACCGATCCCAATTGGAGAATTCTCAAATAAAACGCGATATCTTTCTTCCGATTCTCTTAATTTTTTTTCTAAACTTTTAATTTTCTTTAAATCTATATAAAAGAAGATTATTAAATTAAAATCTTTGAACGGCATACAATAATGTATGCACTCTATTAACATCGCACTTCCATCCGCTCTTTTCAATTCCAAATCATGTATATTTGGAACAATTTCTCCTTTTAAACGCATATCATAATAATTCTTGATTTTTGTAAGATATCGTTTAGAAATTATATTAAAAAGTCCTAATTTTATTATCTCGTTTTCAGATTTATAACCTAACATTCTAATAAACGCAGGGTTGGCGTATTTTATATTTTCATTAACGCTGACTGTTATAGCCTCTTCTGCCTTATCAAATAAGGAGATTAAATCGTTATAAATCTTGTATATATACGTATTTTTAAAAATCTCTTTTTGATCGATTAAGCCCTCGTCAATAAGTCCTTGTATGCTGTCGTAAATTTTGTTAATTAATTCATTTATGACAACATTTTCCTCAGATAAATTATTTACATCTTTTAAAAGATTTAATGTGTTGACAAGGATTTTTGCTTGTTCTTTATTAAAAACTAAACAAAATTCTTCTTCTATATCAAAGACTTTATTGTTCTTTTGAATTAATGGTATTTTTAAATTAGATTTTACATTTGAAACTAAATTTGCCCCTCTCTTAACTTGTTCTTTAATAGTATTTGGTAAATCTTCTAATTGGGCTCTTAATTTAGGATCTTTTAAATAAAAAGGTAAAAGATCTATAGACGATTGAATACATTGAAGAATATTATTAATATCGTGAGCAAAAAGATCTTTATACAAATTCGCACGATTATATGCTTCACGATATCTTTTTTCAGATTCTTTGAGTTCTTGCTGCAAACGCCGCTTCTCCAATATGTTTTGGGTTCTTTGTAATAGTTCTTCAAGAATTAGAGGTTTAAGGAAGTATCCATCGGCACCATCTTTTATAGCACCGACCGCGTTTTCGAGAGTAGCATAACCCGTAATTATAATACATATCCTATCGGGATAAAGTTTTTTGAACTCTTTCAAAAGGTCTATCCCACATATATCGGGAAGCTTTATATCAATAAAAGCAATATCAAAAGCCGTTTGTTCAGCCTTATTAATAGCCTCGCGACCATTTCTTGCAATGGCAATATCGTAACCCTTCTCTTGAAATATATCAGAGAGGGTCTCGCATATTAAATCGTCATCGTCTATAATAAAAATCGTAGGATCAATTATTTTAATCACCTAACTAGTTGGACTTTCCTTAAATTTTAATTTTTTTCTGCTTATCTCCTCTACAAGGGCGACAACTTTTTCCGTCTCCAAGGGCTTATAGAGGCAAGCGTATAAATTTTTCTTAAATGCCTCCTCAATCAGGTAGCGTATTTTTTCTTCATACTGATAACCAGTTATCATAATTCCGGAGATCTTTGGGTTAATTTTTTTTATAGCAAGATATATATCTAAGCCATTTAAGACCGGCATTTTTACGTCAATAAAGGTTATGTCAACATCGTTCTCCTTAATATATTTTATTGCTTGCTTGCCACTATATTTAACGGTCACCTTATATTTCAGTTCCTTTAACCCATCCCTGAAAGTTTTGCAGAAGTTGTGATCGTCGTCCACTATCAGTATGAAAACCCCTTTCTCGATCTTTCTGATAAATTGAAGGAGCTTATTAATATTCAAGGGCTTATAAATTACGCCATAAGCCCCCTCTTTTAGCGCTTCCTCCACAAGACTTTCTACGGAATAAGCAGTCATCATAATAACCTTCATCGACGGTCTAATATATTTGACTTTCTTATAGGTCTCCACTCCACTAAGTCCCGGCATTTTAATATCCATCAATACTATGTTATAGGCGTACTTACTAACCATCTCAATAGCTTTGTAGCCATCATTTGCAACAGCTATGTTATAACCCATTTCACCCAAAATATCAGATAAAGTCTCGCTCATACCAAGATCATCGTCAACAACGAGTATACTGGTTTTTTCTTCCATTTTACATCCCCTCCTTTCTTAAAAGTGGCAATTTAATGGTGAAGGTTGTACCCTTATCAACCTTGCTTTCAGCCTCTATCTTGCCCTTATGCTTTTCAATGATCTCCTTTACTATCGATAGACCCAAACCGATGCCCTTTACCTTAGTGGTAAAGAGTGGCTCAAATAACTTATGAATATTATCTTTTGGAATACCAATTCCCGTATCTTTAACTATTATCTCGACTATATTTTCGCTTGCTAAAGTCTTTATCTCTAGATTTCCCCCCCTGGGCATCGCTTCAACAGCGTTCAAAATTATATTTTGGAATGCCTGCTGGATTTGACTTGCATCTAACTGAATTTTAGGTAACTCAACATCGAGATATTTTTCAAGGATAATGTTATTAGGTAATTTAATATTCTCCAACACATCTTTAACAATTTTGTTTACATCAACTTCTTCAAGGGAGAGCGACTTTATCTTAGCGAAGTCAAGAAGGTGAGAGATTATCCTATTAGACCTCTGCACCTCTCCTTCGAGAATGTTTAAGTATTTCGTCACTTTCTCATCTGTATCTTTGAGTTTCATGTTCAAATAATAAACTGAATTGCTAATAACACCAAGAGGATTCCGAAGTTCGTGTCCAATGCTACTTGCAAGTCTTCCTATTACCGCAAGCTTCTCTTGACGCATTAATTGTTCTTGAGATTCTTTTAATTCTTTATCAGCTTCCTTTTGTTCAAGAATAATCTTCAAACGGTTTCCAATATCGTTTATTAAAAGCTTTTCTTCTTCAATAAAAGGCTTATCTTCAAGGTAAAAAATTTCGAGTTCTAATAGTTTTTCATTTATTTTTAAGGTATTCGATAATTTAAACTTGGTTTCTTTAAAATTCTTAGTTTTATACTCCTTATTGTCAAATAATATTTTTGCGCATGTCAAATTTGGAAATTCCCACGCTGGTGGAATCAAATCAAGGGTTTTTTGAAATATCTCATCCAACGATCTCTCTGGGTCTTCAACGATCTTAGATATTCCGTATAAACAAGTGAGTTCCTTAACTCTTTCTTTAAGTTTCCATTCAGATTTTTTAAGCTTCTCTTCCGTCTCCTTGCGTTCGATGATTTCCCGTTTAAGTTGTTCGTTTAATTTTATAAGTTCAGCTGTTCGCTCTTCTACTACCTCCTTCAAATGATCGCTATATTTCCTAATTTTCTCCTCTGCATTCTTGCGCTCGGTGATGTCCGTGTGGACTGCGACAAAAACTTTACCATAGTCGGAATGGTCGAACATTGAAACATTGGCATAGCACCAAAATAAAGTACCATCCTTCTTGATATTATTTACTTCCCCATGCCACTTTCCAGTCTTTTCCAAGATATTAATGATTTCCCTTGCTGTTTCCTCGGGATATTTATCAGTTGGAGCATTTACAATGGAAACATGCTTACCTATCATTTCACTAGGATCATAGCCAAACATCTTCTCAAATTTAGGATTTGCATAGACAATTATTCCATCATCCATTCGAATAAGAAAAACTCCCTCAGTCATGTTTGTCGTGATTTCGCTATGTAAGCTCAACTCAGCTTCTGCTTTCTTACGCTCGGTGATATCGGTAGTGATAATTCCGAGACCATTACCTACTTTAAAAGCCCTTACAGATATGTGTATATCTCCAAATATGGGGTGAGGAATAAGGTCATCTATAAAAAAAGGTTTTCCTGTTTTTATAACATCCATGTATTTTTCATATCTGCCAGTTTCTTTAAGATTAGGTACAATTTCTAAAATGTTCTTACCAATTATATCTTCTTTATTTAGACCAAACAATGTTAGGCCGCTTTTATTAACATCAACATAATTAAAATTGGAGTCAAAAAGAAAAAAAGAATCAGTTGCTGAATCCATGAATTTTTTTAATCTTTCTTCGGATTCTTTTAATTTTTTTTCCATCTTAAAAACCTTATTATAATTCTTTATTAAAAGTCAAACCAACATCTATTATCTTTTATTAGGGTCACTATAGTTACTCTATGGAATCCCTATGATTATATACTAAACATCTAATAAAAAAGTTTTTAATAAATTACTATTGAAAAATTGTTTAGAAAAAATTGAAATATTTCTTTAAGAATATTTATAAAAAAACTATAGGGAAATAATTTAAATAACACCTACAAAACAAAAAACCACGACTATTCAGATCTCGCTTAAAACTAATGAATATTTAGACTTGTTGAGATATTAGTTTTACTCTAAGATTCTAATTTTCTGATATCTTTACGATATCTACGAACTTCTTCAGGAGTTCCTTTACCTTTTACTAGAACACCAATAATAGGCAAACCATCTTTTTTGTAAGAAAACTCAAGCTTATAGTCCTTGAATCTCAGGATTATAGCTCCTTTCGCTATTTTAGTAGCTTGTTGGTAAGATTTTAATGCCTCCGCCAAACCAATAATCAACTCTAGTTCAAAAGTAAGTTTCCCTGCTTCATCCTTCACAGGGTTATTTT